>MNVA01000183.1 GCA_001871325.1 Ignavibacteria bacterium CG1_02_37_35 | reverse complement strand
AAAAATTTGCTTCTTGGATCTGGTGACACAACAAAATAGAAAATTCAAAATTATCAAGCTGCTTAATACACTATAATTAAAGAAAACATGAAAATTGCCTTTGCCGCTTCAGAAGCGTATCCTTTTGCTAAAACCGGCGGACTTGGAGATGTTATCGGGGCTTTGCCGAAAGCGTTAAAAGAGTTAGGGGAAGACGTAAAAGTTTTTCTCCCCAAATATGCTCAGATAGACCACTCACTTTTTGATTTAAGTTATGACTGGTCAATCGGCTCAATGCCTATTCGCGTTGCCGGGCGCATTCACAACGTGGATGTCTATTTGGGTTACTTACCTAATTCTTCTGTTGAAATTTATTTTCTCGATTGTCCCTATTTCTTTAACCGTCCCAAAATTTACACAAGCGATCCGGATGAGGATGAACGTTTCATCCTTTATTCTAAGGCGGTAATTGAAGCGCTTCAACATTTAAAATGGCAGCCGGATGTTATTCACTGCAATGATTGGCAGACGGGACTTATTCCCCTATACATAAAAGATAATTACAACTGGGATAGATTTTTTCACCGCACCGCAACGGTGATGTCCATTCACAATGTCGGGTATCAAGGAAGATTCCCTCCATCAACAGTGGGCAAAGCAGAAGTTCGTCTCGAACTTTTTTATCCCAACAGCTCGATTGAAGTCTGGAAAAGTTTTTGTTTCCTAAAAACCGGGTTAATGTATGCCGATGTAATTAACACGGTAAGCAAAACTTATGCACAGGAAATTACAACTTCTGAATACGGCGCTGGTTTAGAGGGAGTGTTGCGTTACCGGATCAACGATTTTTTTGGAATTGTAAACGGAGTAGATTATTCAATTTGGAATCCTACGGTTGATAAATTTCTCCCGTTTCGATATTCGGAAGATGCTATTGAATCAAAAACGGACAACAAGAAATATTTGCTCGGCGCATCGCATCTTCCATATAAAGAAAATGTTCCGCTTATCGGAATTATTTCCCGTCTTGTTGCGCAAAAAGGATTTGATCTTTTTGAAAAAGCTGCACATAAATTAATGCAGCTTCCGGCGCAATGGGTAATACTGGGAACGGGAGCGAATCATATTGAAAATCTTTTCCGGAGCCTTGCCTTTACGTATCCCGATAAAGTTTCGATTACTTTAGATTTCAACGATAAACTTTCTCATCTCATTGAAGCCGGTTCCGATATTTTTTTGATGCCTTCGCAGTATGAACCATGCGGGTTAAATCAAATATATTCTTTGAAATATGGAACCGTTCCGATTGTTAGAGCAACCGGCGGACTTGCGGATACGGTGCAAGACTGGCGTGAATATTTTAAGAAAGGATTAGAAACCGGCACCGGTTTTTCTTTTGCCGATTATACACCGGAAGCTTTATATTCAACCGTGAAACGCGCTGTTGAAACTTATACGAATGATAAAAATACCTGGAGGAAAATTATGCTCAACGGGATGGAGAAAGATTACTCGTGGAATGTTTCCGCTTTACAATACATTGAACTTTATAAGAAGGCTCTGTTCAATCGAAGGAATAGATAAAGAAGTGGAAAGGTAAAAGTTTCAAGTGGAAAGTGAAAAGTTTTTTAGAACCACTTTTTCTTTTTGAAATAAAAAACCATGAAGATGGTTAATGCTATCATAATTCCCCAAACCAAAGGATAACCCCATCTCCATTCAAGTTCCGGCATAAATTTAAAATTCATTCCGTAGAGACCGACAATAAAAGTCAGCGGGATGAATAGCGTCGCAATCATCGTCAAGATTTTCATTACTTCGTTCATCTTGTTGCTGAGGCTTGAAAGATACAAATCTTCAAGTCCCGAAAGCCAATCTCTATATGTTTCAATCGTGTCAATTACTTGAATGGTGTGGTCGTACAAATCGCGCATATAAACTTTTGTAGTTTGATTTATTAATACATGTTCGCCCCGTTGAAAATTATTAATTACTTCGCGGAGGGGCCAGGTAATCTTTCTCAAATAAATAAGTTCGCGTTTTAATTCATGTGTTTTTTGAATAGAACTTTTTTCGGGATTTTGAATGATCTTCGCCTCAATATCCTCAAGCCGATCGCCGACTTTTTCGAGAACCTCAAAATAATTATCTACAATTGCATCAAGCAGGCGGTAGCAAAGGTAATCCGATTTTTCTTTCCGGATTTTTCCTTTATTGTTGATGATTCGCTCCCTCACAAGATCAAACACATCCCCCGGCTTACTTTCCTGAAACGTTAGAAGAAAATTTTTGCCGAGCACAAAACTTACCTGCTCATCAATAATTTTGTCCAGCTTCTTATCCATAAAGAGCATTTTTGCGATAATGAAAACAACATCATCGTATTCATCAAGTTTGGGACGCTGCTGCGGGTTGAGAATGTCTTCGAGCAGCAAAGGATGCAGGTGAAAAACCTCACCGATTTTTTCAACAAGAGCGGCGTCGTGAATTCCTTCAATATTTATCCAGGCAATTCCATTTTTTTGAATTGAAGAAGAAATATCTTCAGCGCGGAGAGAATCAGTTACTTCGCAAGAGGTTTCGGAATATTTAATTAGTGAAAGATTGGGGTGCGTTAGTTTTTGTTCGCCGGTAAAAACCAAACTGCCGGGAGGCAAACCTGTTTTATGGGTTTGCTTTTTGGTAAGGGATTTTGATGAGAATTTCATTTTCTATTTGAAAAAGGTTTTTGTCCATTCAAGTGTCTTGCGAATGCCTTCATCGTACGGTGTTGCCGGAAGTGTGCCGAAGGTAGCACGAAATAATTCTCCGGTCATTATAAGGCGTTGGCTTTTTAGATACATCATCTCTTTAAATTCTTTTGCCATCGGGTTAAATAATCCTGCAAGCGCAATAAGAAATTCAAAATTGATTGAAGAAATTTTTGATTGTTTTCCCGCTTGCCTGCTGATTTCTTTTAAGAATTTTTTTGCGGTTATCTCCGAATACCCGGGAACGTTAAACTGCATTGAATCTGCTTTGGGTGAAAGTCCCGCAAGAGCCATTGCCTCACCGCCGTCTTCAATAAAAATTAATTCTACCGGAACAGTTAATCCGCCAAACCATTGCAGTTTTTTTCCGCGTAAAGCATTTTGAAAAATTTTTTCTGAAAAGCCATTGAGAACAAATGGTCCATAAAAATCCGGCATACGAACAATGCTGTAACGAAGTCCGCTTTCTTTGTTTGCACGGACAAGCATTTGCTCCATTTCAATTCTGATTTTTCCTTTTTTAGTTAACGCTGCATGCGGATGCCCTTCATTTACAAGCGTTTGCTGGGCTTTGCCGTAAACATAAACATTCCCAGGGAAGACTAATTTAGCTTTTTTATTTATCGCCGCAGTAATTGAAACGGAAAGTAATTCCCGCGCTTCACTTTGCCACTTGGGATAAGGAACGTTTGCACAATAAAAAAGTGTTGAACAGTTCTCTAAGGCTTTTTCGATATCGGAAAGATTCGCCGCATCGCCTTGAATGAATTCGATCGATGGTAAACCTTGCGCATACTTTTCACCTTTTTGCTGATCACGGACTAAAGCAACAACGGATTCACCTTTTTCTATCAATACTTTCGCTGTCGCTCTTCCAATTCCGCCTGTAAATCCAATGATGAGATGTTTCATTTTCATGCCGGTAATTCTTCGTTGCCATTTATAACAACATCATCTTCGGGAACAACTTTAGCGATGTCTGCAATTGCGTCGTCATCTTTTAAGCGGATAACACGAACGCCCTGCGTGTTTCTTCCCATCACGCGAATGTCTTTTACGCTCTGGCGGATTGCCATTCCCTGCGAGCTGATGATCATCAATTCTTCGTTATCGGTTACTTCCATCATCGAAATCATTTTGCCGACTTTATCGGTAGTTTTTACAGTGATGACGCCTTTGCCGCCGCGTTTTGTAATTCTATAATCATTAATGTCAGAGCGCTTGCCGAATCCGTTTTCGGTGACGACAAGAATGCTGCCTTGCCGTTTGATAACTAACAGCCCAACCACTAAATCATCTTTACCGAGTTTTACTCCGCGCACGCCTGTAGAGGTTCTGCCCATATCGCGAACATCTTTTTCGTGGAAGCGAATCGCGAGCCCATTCGACGTGCCGAGAACAATATCGTTACTGCCGTCTGTAATTTTCACGGCGATTAGTCTATCGCCATCATTAATGTTGATGGCGTTAATTCCACCGCGGCGGACGTTTCCATAAGCGGAAAGAACCGTTTTCTTAATTGTTCCGTTTGCTGTTGCCATTATCAGGTATTGATCATCTTTAAACTCTTTTACATTTACGAATGCCGCGATACTTTCATCTTTTTCTTTTTCAATTAAGTTCAAGATTGAGCGCCCGCGAGTCGCTCTGCCGCCTTCGGGAACTTCATGAACTTTCAGCCAATAACATTTTCCCTTATCGGTGAAGAATAAAATATATTGGTGTGTAGATGCCACAAACATGTGTTCAATAAAATCTTCATCTTTAGCTTCAGCGCCGTGTACGCCTTTGCCGCCCCGCCCTTGTTTGCGATAGCCGCTTACCGGGAAGCGTTTAATAAATCCTTTGTGAGAGATGGTTACTACCACATCTTCCTCAGCGATCGTATCTTCCAAAGAAAATTCTGCGTGGTCGTAAATAATCTCTGTTCTCCGTTCATCGCCGAATTTTTCTTTGAGAATGAGAAGTTCATCTTTAATGATAAGGTTTCTTTTTTCTTCACTGCTTAAAATACCTTTTAGCTTTTCAATCAGCTTAATGGTTTCTTTGTATTCATCTTCAATTTTCTTGCGTTCAAGACCGGTTAACCGCTGCAGCCGCATATCAAGGATTGCTTTAGCTTGAATTTCGGAGAGCTTAAACCTCTTCATTAAATTATTTTTTGCGGTTTCAACATCTCGCGATTTTTTAATCGTCTCGATCACCTGGTCAATGTTATCAAGCGCAATAATGTAGCCTTCTAAAATATGAGCGCGGCGTTCAGCGGCGTCAAGTTCATATTGGGTTCTACGGATTAAAACATCCATCCGGTGATTCAAGAAATGAAACATCGTTTCTCTCAGAGTAAGCACTTTCGGTACGCCGTTCACCAGCGCTAACATAATGACGCCAAAGGTTACCTGCATTGAGGTATGTTTAAAGAGGTTATTAAGGACAACAGCAGGAGTCGCATCCCGTTTTAATTCAATAACAAGGCGCATCCCGTCGCGGTCAGATTCGTCGCGGATAGCAGAGATATCTTTTAATTTTTCATCACGCACTAATTCAGCCATTTTTTCTTGAAGAGTAGCTTTGTTTACTTGATAAGGAAGCTCGGTAACGATGATGCTTTCTCTTCCGTTTTTTTGCGTTTCAACATTTGCTTTAGCGCGAACGATAATTTTGCCCCTGCCGGTAGTGAAGGCATCTTTTACGCCTTGATAACCATAGATGATTCCGCCCGTAGGAAAATCGGGAGCGGTAACATATTTCATCAATTTTTCATTTGTTATATCGGGATTTTTGATCATCGCAATCAAGCCGTCAATAACTTCGCTTAAATTATGGGGAGGAATATTTGTAGCCATGCCCACCGCAATTCCGCTCGATCCATTCACCAAAAGGTTAGGAAGATAAGAAGGCATTACCGTTGGTTCTTGAAGCGTATCATCAAAGTTTGATGAAAAGTTAACCGTGTTTTTATCAAGGTCGCGAAGCATTTCATCGGCAATTTTTGCAAGTCGTGCTTCGGTGTAACGCATTGCCGCAGGCGAATCACCGTCAACGGAGCCGAAGTTTCCCTGCCCGTCAACTAGAGGATAGCGGAGAGAGAATTCTTGCACCATTCTTACCATCGAATCATAAACTGCCGTATCGCCGTGCGGATGATACTTACCAAGCACCTCACCGACGATTCTCGCCGACTTTTTGTATGCTTTGTTATAGGACATTCCGAGTTCATGCATTCCGAAAAGAACGCGTCGGTGAACGGGTTTCAGTCCATCACGAACATCGGGGAGCGCCCTTGAAACGATAACGGACATGGAGTAATCAATGTATGAAGATTTCATCTCTTCTTCTAAAGAAACGGGAACTACTTTTTCAAAAAGGTTTGCCATTGTGTATCTAAATTATTATTAAAACTGATTTTATTTATAAATTATTTTCTTGAATGAACTTGTGGACGTAATTAAAAAAAGCTTCTACGCTTGCCAATATTTCCGAACGCTTTACCGGTTCATCTTCTAACAGATCGTACCGGTATTCAACTGCAAAATCTGTTAAATCAGAAAGGGAAGAAAACTCTTCCGGAATTTTGATTTCATTTTCCATGCACAGACTTTCCAGTTGTAGGAGGTCGTGAGTTTTTGGATAAGACACTCCGAAATAACTTAGGATTGCATTTAAACATTTTTCAACGGTTTGTTGAGCATGAAATCCGAATATTTCATCGTGAAAGGTAACCTCATCTTTTGCCATTCCGCGTAAAGCTGAAAGATCTTTTCCCGCAATGCTCAACATATGTTCAGCGTGCTTTTTATCTTTCATAAAGAGTTTTTCCTTCTTTCAAGCATCGAGCAATGATATGGTTTGTGGAATCTTTCCAATATTCAACTTCTTCTTCATCATATAACAAAATATCTTTTGGAATTCTATTTTTCATTAAAAGTTGACGAATACTATGTAGTTCTTTTCTTCTGCTTCTTTCTTTACTGAATTTTTCTTTTTCAATAATGAGCAAATCCAAATCAGAATCTTTGTTCGCATCGCCTCTAGCGGTTGAACCGAAAAGAATAACCTTTGTGGGATTAACTTTTTTTACAATATCTTCAATTATGTTATTTAATACTTCGTTTGACATAAACGTTCAAATTTTATATATCCAGGTTTCTTACATACTTTGCGTGTTTTTCAATAAACGCGCGGCGCGGTTCAACAGCGTCGCCCATAAGGGTCTCGAATATTTTATCTGCGGTTGCGGCGCTTTCAAGCGACACTTGCAAAACTGTTCGTGTTTCCGGATTCATGGTTGTTGACCATAATTGTTCAGGGTTCATTTCTCCCAACCCCTTATACCGGTTTACAACAATTTTCTTTGAAGTTATTATTTCTTCTTCTTCAGGCTCTTGATTAGCTTCTTCTCCTTCTTTCAAATCAACCACAACATCTTTTCCGTTGCTTTTAAATCTTTTTAATATTTCATCCCTCTCGGCATCATCGTAAGCATAATATTCTTCTTTCCCTTTTTTGATTTTGTAAAGAGGCGGCTGTGCAATATAAATATTACCATTGGTAATAAGGTCTTTCATGTGCCGATAAAAGAAAGTTAAGAGAAGTGTTTTAATATGCGCGCCGTCAACGTCGGCATCTGTCATAAGAATAATTTTTCCATAACGGGATTTTAAAGCGTCAAAATCAGCTCCCCAGCCGGCGCCGATTGATGAGATCATCGCTTTGATTTCATTGTTCTCTAAAATTTTATTCATGTTAGCTTTTTCAACGTTCAGAATTTTTCCTCGTAAAGGAAGGATCGCCTGGAATCGTCTATCTCTTCCTTGCTTTGCAGAGCCGCCAGCCGAGTCACCTTCAACGATATACATTTCACAATGTTCGGGGTCGGTGATTGAACAGTCTGCAAGTTTGCCCGGCAGCCCGAACCCGTCGAGCGCATTTTTTCTTCTGGCAAGTTCACGTGCTTTGCGTGCGGCTTCACGGGCTTCCGCTGCGCGCGTACACTTCTCAATAATTTTTTTACCGACGGATGGATTCTCTTCCAAATATTCAGCAAGCTTTTCACCGATGAGCGATTCAACGGCAGATTTTGTTTCACTGTTTCCAAGTTTGGTTTTTGTTTGTCCTTCAAATTGGGGTTCTTGGACTTTAACGGATAGCACACAAGTTAGCCCTTCGCGAAAATCATCCCCGGTGAGTTGAATTTTATCGCTTTTGATCAAACCGTTTTTTGCCGCATAGTTGTTGAGCGTTCTTGTGAGCGCCGTTTTAAACCCGACAAGATGCGTTCCTCCTTCATGGGTGTTGATGTTGTTCACGTAGGAGAAGAGATTTTCCGTATAACCGCTGTTATATTGAAAGGCGACTTCGATAGGAGTACCGTCTTTTTCTCCTTCAATATAAACGGTTTTGTGAAACGCTTCCCGTGTTGCATCGAGATATTTTACAAATTCAATGAGACCGCCTTTAAAGTGGTAGGTATCATCTTCACCTTCAATTTCATCCCGAACAATAATTGTTAAAGTTTTATTAAGATAAGCAAGCTCGCGCATTCTTTCGGCAACGGTATCAAATTTAAATTTTGTTGTTTTGAAGATTTGCTTGTCAGGTCTAAAAGTAGTAGTTGTTCCGGTATCGTTTTTCTTTGCAGTTCCGACTTCTTTTACTTTGTATACGGGAACACCGCGTACATATTCTTGACGATAAGTTTTTCCTGCGCGTCTTACTTCAACTAACAAATTTTCTGAAAGAGCATTAACAACGGAAACGCCAACACCGTGCAAACCGCCGGAAACTTTATAGGAGTCATGGTCGAATTTTCCACCGGCGTGCAATACCGTCATAACCACCTCAAGCGCCGAACGTTTTTCTTCCGGATGCATATCTACGGGAATGCCGCGACCGTTATCTTCAACAGTGACGGTTTCATCTTTGTTTATCGTAACTTTAATGGTGTCGCAATATCCGGCGAGCGCTTCGTCAATGCTGTTATCAACTACTTCATTGATGAGATGATGCAGTCCACGCTGACCAACATCACCAATGTACATCGCGGGGCGCATGCGCACAGCTTCGAGTCCCTTAAGTACGTTAATATTTTTTGCACTATATTCTTCAGTCTTCTCTGTTCCGTTAGCCATTTTTTCTATCCATTAATTTATAATTTGTTCGTTTAGATTGATGCTTGATAAATTAAACTACAATCACCATTCCGGAGTTATTCATCCAACAAGTTTCAAATAGTTTATTCTTTTTTCCCCAAAGAACTCGTTTATTTTCTCTACCAATTTTTCTTTTTGAAGGAAGAGTTCATTCCGCCATGCCGGATTTTCTACTTTCAGCAAAAGCACTTTTCGTTCAACTTTTTGGGGTTCGGCAATTTTTTCAAATGCAGGGAATATCTCGTAAAATTTTTCTATTACTTCATTATTTTTTATAAAAGAATTTATTTTTCTTAAGCCCGGTTCGCTTGCAAGAAGTTCTGCGATGCTCTTAATTTTGTAGCTGCGCATAAGAAACTTTCCCGTCTGAAATTTCAATCACTCTATCGTTTTCGTTTCGTAAAAGAAACGAAAGATTCGCTAAATCGGTAGCGGTGATAAATGCCTGCCCGACATTACGAATATAATTGCTGATGTGCACCGCTCTTTTTGCGTCGAGTTCACCGAACGCATCGTCAAGTAAAAAGATCGGAGTTCTGCCGAGAATATCTTTCATGTAAAAGAATTGGGCAAACCGGAGCGCCACTTGAAATGTTTTATGCTGTCCCTGCGACCCAAAGACCCTCAACGCTTTTCCATTGATAGAAAATATAAAATCATCGCGGTGAGGTCCCACAAGGTTTGTCCCCCTTCTTATTTCTTCATCTTTTCTTTTCGCTAATTGCTCAAAAAAATTCTTTTCTAAATCAGCTTCCCCATTTGCAATAGTCGTTTGGTAATCAATGAAAGGAATTTCTTCGTGGTTCAAAATAGAAGAATAGGCTTGCAATAAATAAGCGTTAAACAAAGTTAAAAATTTTTTTCTGTAAGCAATTAAACTGCTCCCTGCGCCGACCATTTTCGCATTCCATGCTTCCAATTCGTCAAAACTGACCGAGCGGAAATCTTCTTTCATTTTATTCAAAAGAAAAGAGCGGTGCTTAATTGTTTTGGAATAATCAAGCAATGTTTCCATGTAGAGCGGGTTAGACTGCGAAAGAATTGCATCAACAAACTTTCTGCGGTCTGCCGGCGCACCTTGTGTTAATTGATGATCTTCCGGTGTGAGCAGAACTATCGGAAACTTTCCAATTATTTCCGAGGGGCGGTAGATTTGTTTTCCATTCACCAAGAAAGACCGTTTGTTTTCCGAAGCCGAATAATAGATGCGGACATTGTCCGATGTGTATTCTTGAAAGGTTCCGGTAACTTCACATTCTGTAGAGGAGAATTGTAACAGTTCTTGCTCGGAGGAGGCTTTAAAATTTTTTGTAGTACACAATGAATAAATTGCTTCTAAAATTGTTGTTTTTCCCTGACCGTTTTCTCCGACGATAAAATTTATTCCGTTTGAAAAATTGAGAAAAGAGTCTGTATGTATTCTATAATTTTTTAACTGAAGAGATTGTAATACCATCTTAACTATTTAACCGAACCGGCATTAACAGCATTAACAATTCCTCATCTGCTGTTTTTTCAACTGGTTCAATTACGCAGGCTTTAGTAGGCGAATGTAATTTAAATTGAATCTCCCCTTCATCTAAATGAGTAAGGATATCGTTGGCATAAGCGGTGTTAAAGCCAATATCCATCGGCTCGCCGGTATAAGTGCATCCGATTGTTTCTTTAGCGCTTGAACCTTTATCAATGTCTTCCGAAGAAACTTCTAACGATGAAGCAGAAATTGAAAACTTTACCTGTTGATAATTAGACGTTGAAAAAAGGAGCATTCGTTTTATAGCGGCGTGCAGATCGCCCCGATGAATTTTCAATTTATTTTCATTTTCAATTGGTATTACGCTGGTGTAATCAGGATATTTTTGAGCGATGAGCCGTGAACTAAATTCGACATCATCCATAACAAACGAAAGATGCGTTTCACTAAGAAAGAGCGTCAAGTCGTTGTCGTTCACTAATTTTCCGAGCACGCCGACCGCGCGTTCAGGAAGGATATAATTTTCATGCTCAGTGAACGTAACTTTTTGGTCAATAAATTTTACAAGCCGGTGTCCGTCAGTAGCCACAAAGGTTAAACCGCCTTCGGTACATTCTAACAGCGCTCCCATCATCGCCGGGCGCATTGCTTCTTTGCTTATTGCAAACGAAGTTTTATCAATCGCTTTTTTTAATGTTTTGCCGCTGAGCGTAATGGATTTTTCTTTTTGAATAACAGGAAGTTTTGGAAATTCTTCAGCCGAAGCAAACCCTATAGCATATTGACCGTTTTCGGTGGTCAGTATCATCTTTTGATTTGATTCGGTTGCAAAGCTGATCATCGTATCGCCGAGAGATTTTACAACATCAAACAAGAGTTTTGCAGGCACAACCATTGAGAGGTTCTCGTCTGCATCTACATTCAAAGAAGTTCGGAGTGCAATTTCTAAATCAGTTGCAGAGACGGTTAAAACCCCATCTTCAATTTCAAAGAGAAAGTTCTCTAAAACAGACATGGTCGTTCTTACCGGAATCGCCGGAAAGACTTTGCCTAAGAGTTTGTCTAATTGTTTGCTGTTGATCTTAAAGTTCATAATTATCTCCATTTAGATACTGAAATTTAATAAAAAATGAGGGAAATTCAATTTAAATAGATGGCTAATTCTAATCTTTTTTGCCTGTAAAAAGAGGAAAAACTATAATCCGCCCGTTGGGGTAATTACTTTGTCGTTTGAAGAAATGGTTGCACTAACTATGTAGTTTAGTGTTGCACCGGTTCCTTGAAGAGAACTAGAGTAAAGGACGGTTATTCTGGTGTCTGCATTCATTTCAACCGGACCGTTAACCGCTCCGGAGGTACTTGCAGACGTCACGCCGTCAGGGATATCGTAAGCAGTTGAGTAGTTATAGGTTCCTTGAGGAATATTCCGAACCGTTTTAGAGCCGTTAGGGACAAGGGTAAACGTCTCCCCCATAAAATTTACATACATATTACCGATAGCAATGCTTTTAAAAGTAACGCTGTTCGTAACGGTTGTTTTACAACCGCCAAGAAACAAGAAGAGCCCGATGATCACGATAAAAATTTTACGTATGTCCATTTTTAACCTTTAGAAAATTTTCTCTCAAAACTTAGGTTTTTTATTGTTAAATTTCAATAAAGATTTTCTGATTCAACAATTAATTTTCTTTCCGTAAATAAAGTGATGAAGATGAAAAAAATTAAACTATTCAGCTTTCTTTATTGTTATGTTATAATCGCAACATTTCTTGGTGCCCAGCAAAAAGGGATTATAAAGCTAACATCCAAAGATATTGAAATAAATCTTGATAGTGCTAAAATGGGCTTAAGTATTTCCAATTTTTGGAAATATAAGTCCGGTGATTCTTTCGGCTGGGCTTCTCCCGAGTACGTTCATGAAGATTGGGATACTCTCCGTTCAAATTTTAATATTGACAGCATCCCCCAAAATACCTGGACAGGTATCGGCTGGTTCCGGTTAAGAATTCTTGTTGACAGTTCTCTTAAAAATCAAACGATCGCTTTTTTACTTTTACAGAACGGTGCTTCGGAAATTTATCTTGACGGTCAGCTGATCAAGAAGTTTGGAACTGTTGCATCCGGAGACAAAGAAGTTACCTATAATCCGCGCAAAATTCCCTTCGGTGTTCATTTTGACGAAAAAGATTCCCACCTTATCGCAATAAGATATTCGAATAGCAACTATCTTGACTATCTGAAGATCTTTAATCTTTATAATGAACTTCCCGGCTTTTCATTGCGGATTGCAGAACTTGACGAAGCGGTTACCGCCCTCGATCGGTCTGATGTTATTAATACCATTGTTCAAATTTCATTGTCGGGAGTAATTTTCGCACTGGGATTAATTCATTTGCTCATTTATTCTTTTCATCATAAAGATAAAGCTAACTTTCATTATAGTCTCTTTGCCTTTGCTTTTACCCTTATGCTTGTGGAAGGGACTTTCAACCGCTTTCTTACACAAAACATTTATTACATCATTTTGTCTATCTTTAATACTATTATCATTCTCATCCTCTTTCTTTTTTTGACTCGATTCCTCTATACTATTTATTATGGAAAAGTGATCCGGTTTTTCTGGTTGCTTGTCTTTTTGTCGGTTGTAGACGTACTGACCGGATTTATACTAAGGAATGAATTTGTGTTTTTTTCTTTTATGCTTTCTGTCGTTGTGCTTAGTCTTGTTGAAGGAATGCGAATAGTTGTACTTGGAATTAAGCACAAAAGAACCGGCGCATGGATTATCGGTACGGGTTTCTCCGGATTTTTCCTCCTCGTAGCTTTCGTTTTAGTAGTAAACTTTTTAGGAAATGCTAAAGTAGTATCTCTTGAATGGTTGTTGGTTATTCTTTACTCCGGTTTTTTGAGTATTCCTCTTTCAATGTCAATATATCTTGCGAGAAGTTTTGCTTTAACAAATAAAAATCTTGAAATAAAACTTCTTGAGGTGAAACAGCTTTCCGAAAAAACAATTGAACAAGAACGGAAAGAAGCGGAGATTAATCTGCTTCGGGAAAAAGAACAACTTCAATTAAAGGAATCCGAGATCCGTGCCGAAGCGCTTGAAAAAGAAAATGAAAGGAAAGCGAAAGAGCTTGAGCAGGCGCGGCAAATTCAACTTTCGATGCTTCCTAGGAGCGTGTCCGAGAATATAGTTTTTTCAAATAGTCAATGATAGGTTTCAGACCGATTTTTCAGATACGATCATAAAAAAGTAAACAAAGAATAAAAAAATATAAAGAAGCGGTTTTTATGCCGCTTGTGGAACCATTTTCCCGTCGAGGACACTAACCAGCTCGTTCTTTATTGCCCTTATTATCTTCTTTATGTTATGCACAGCACAGACGAGTGAGAACTCACCCGCGACTTTTTCAACTCCCCGTAAACTAAATTTTCTAAATCCACCGTTTTTTATTTGACCAAATACCGGCTCTACTATCGTCTTTCGCAACCCGTATATTTCTTTCGATTCCTCAAGCTTCATTTTATCTC
>MNVA01000007.1 GCA_001871325.1 Ignavibacteria bacterium CG1_02_37_35 | reverse complement strand
TACTACGTTTTTCCCAAGACCCTGCTTGTGAAAAAAGCTAAAGGAAAAAATGAATAATGAATATCGAACAAGGAATTTCGAATGATGAAGTTGAACTGCTTATTGCTTTAACTTCGAAATTCATTATTTCTTGTTCATTATTCGTTATTCAATTATCGTTAACATGTTAGCGATAGCGATTCTCTAAGTGCCTAACCCGGATAAACCGAAAATCAAAAAAACAATTCGCCGCGGCGAAACAAATAATTATTGAAGAATGATTAAATATTTGTATGATTGAATGGAAAACATTCATCCATTCATTTTCATTCATCCATTCCATCATTTTATTTGTATCATTAATATTCTTAAAATGATTTAGTAAAAATTTATTCCGATAGTTACTCTTCATCCTCAATCACTCTCAAAAACGCTGCTCTTCTTGTTCCGGGATATTCAGCATCCAAGCCTTTAACCGCGTACCAGATAATTTTATTAAACTCGTCATCGGGAATTCTATCGGCTTCGGTAAAGTCCAATGTCTCACTCTTCTCTTGCCAAATATTCTCTGCGGTATTCTTCGCGCCGAGATCAACATTAATGGGGCGCGAAGTAAACGGAGCAATATTCGGAACGGTAGAAAAACATCTCCACATCGGTTCGGCGGCGGCATCGTATTGGCTCATCGGGGGAAGTCCGAGAATTAATTCCATTGTTCTTAACATCGAAGAAGTTGAATACATCGTGTGATCAACAAAATTGCGTTTCACAAATCCTCCCGCAACGTAAGCGGTTGTTCTATGCGCATCAACATGGTCGGGACCGTCTTGCGCATCGTCTTCAATTATAAAAATCGCGGTCTCTTTCCAGATTGGCGAGCGGCTTAAATAATCAACAAACAATCCAACTGCAAGATCATTATCGGCAACGTGCGCGTAAGGTGTTGGTCTTCCTTTGCGTAATCCTTCGGTGTGGTCGTTAATAAATCTTAGCGTATTAAACTGCGGAACTTTGCCAATCGCAAGAAGAGAATCAAAATCATTTTTCCATTGATAGAAGCGGGTGGTGTCTCTTACTTTCATATCCCATCCCGTATAAGTAGAGCAAAAATTATTTTCTAAAACCGGAATAGATGCCTTCCCATAATTTGTAAATTCAGCATAAGAACGATAGGAAACATTATGTTTTCTGCAGACATCCCAAATAAATTCTTTGTTGTTAGCAATTGCACGATTTCCTTCAGCATCATATCCTCCGCCGCGGCTGCCGTAACTTGTTGGCCAGGTTTTTTCAAGATAATCGGTTGCATAAGCGCCCGTACTCCAGTTGTGTCCGTCGGCGCTTACTTCCGCATCCGCGTAAAAATTATCGAGCAGGATAAATTCATTTGCAAGCGCGTGTTGATTCGGTGTATAAAATTCACCGAACAATGTTAGACTTGTATCGCCGTTGCCTTGCGGTACGTCTCCAAGCACTTGATCATATGTGCGGTTTTCTTTTATCACGTAAAAAACATATTTGATCGGAGAAGTTCCGCCGATTTTTTGCGGGATCGGATTTCCTTTTTCTCCATGCGCGGCTAATTCTTTTTCTTTTTGATAGGGAGTATTTTCATAAACAAGTTTTGAATAACGGGCTAACGTTTTTTCATCGGGAATTTTAATTGAACTAAGCGTTCCTTTAAACAATCCGCCGATGTACTGCTCTTTTACAACTTTTGAAGTATCACCTTTTTGATAAATTACGCTGCGTCCTTTTCTTGTTGGATTTGGTCCTTGCGGATTTGCGAGCGATGAAAAACCTTTTCCGTTAGCGACATAAATTAAATTGTTCGCAACGCGAACACTTGTTGGATACCAACCGGTTGGAATAAATCCTTTCCCTTTACTTGAACCGGGATTTGTTACATCAAAAACCGTTAGGCAATTGTTATCGGCGTTTGCTATAAAAAGTGTTTTATCATCCCCGCTTAACGCAACGCTATTTGGTGTTGAACCGATTGGAGATTGTGGATAAAGGGCGGTGTTAAGCGTTTCAATTACTTTGCGTTCTTTTATATCGATAACCGAAACGGAATTGTCGTTTGCATTTGCAACAAAGAGAAACTTTCCATCTTTCGTTAAACAGAGATCGTTCGGATTATCGCCAACTTTAATTTCTGAGATGAAAGATTTTTTAACGGTATCAAAAACCAAAACTTTATCACCTCCCCAAGAGGAAATGTACAACTCTTTTTTGTCGGGAGATAAACGGCACTGGTAACCTTCTCCGCCCAAAGGATAAGTTCCAATAACGGATTTGGATTTTGTATCTATTAGATAGAGAGAATTGTTTTCTTTTGTTACCACGTACAAAATATTTTTCTGATCGTCAACAGCTAAGCCTGCGGGAGAAATTTTTTCGGGCCATTTCTTTCCGAGGATTAGAGTGTCTGCAACAACTAATTTATTTTTTTTGATTGCGTACTTGAGAATCCAATTATCATTTCCACCGGAAGCGTAAAGAAATTTTTCGTCATCGCTAAAAACTAAACCGAACCAGGATTTTGCAATAGAAATTTCGCTCAACAACCTAAAAGGTTTTGTAGAAACTAATTGGATGGATTGCTCACTTTGTCCGTTGTTGGTTACAGCTAAATACTTTTGGGAAGGGGAGACAGCGATCTGCAATGGCAAATCTCCCAGCGGCAAACTTTTTCCAACCGGCGAAACCGACCAGCCGTTGGGGAGGTTTATTCTTTTCACTTTGCTCTGCCCATTTGTTACAAAAGCAAAAAGAAGAGTGATAAAAAATATTGGACTTAAAATTGTTATGATCTTGTATCGCATGACTTATCTGCTCCGATAATTTTCAATTAAAAAGAAGTTTCGAATAAAATAATTTTTCTTTCACACTAAATTTACTTTTAATAGGGAACAAAACCAGAGAAGAATAGAGATTATCGTTTATTAAAAATTTTCAGGGGAAAATATTTCTCAAAAGATTTCTTGGAAGTGCTAAGAAATCATTCTTATATTTGAACTAACATTTTCAAATTAATTAATTTAGTTCTTAATGATTATAAGAGGTTGAAATGTCCGAACAAAGAAAATTTGTCCCTTTTGTCTCATCAGAAACGAACATCGCTGAATTTACCGTTCGCGCCCTTGTTATCGGTCTGGTGTTAGCAGTAGTTCTTGGCGCGGCAAACGCCTACTTAGGGCTTAAAGCCGGTATGACCATCGCTGCTACGTATCCAGCCGCCGTTATCGGTATGGCGATTATCAAGCTGTTCAAGGGGACAATCCTTGAAGAAAATTTTGCCCGTACTGTTGGGTCAATTGGTGAATCAATTGCCGCCGGAGCAATTTTTACCCTTCCTGCTTTCTATATCGCAGGGATTTGGGATCCATTCTTCACTCCGGGGAATTATGCAATTTCCGCCGCGATTATGTTTGCCGGCGGTGTGCTCGGAATTATGTTTGTTGCGTTGCTTAGGCGTGTAATGGTTGAGGATGTTGATCTTCCTTTTCCTGAATCAGTTGCAGCAGCAGAAATTCACAAAGCAGGAAGACACGGCGGTTCAGGTTCCAAGTTTTTATTTGGTGCAATGGGAGTGGGCGCACTTATTCAAGCTTTGGGACAGTTCAAATTATTTGCAACCAGCGCAGATAAATTGGTTTCATTCGGTAAAGGAAATATTCTTTTCAAATCACCTGATGTTAGTCCTGCTTACATGGGCGTTGGATATATTATTGGTCCCCGTTTAGCGGCTTTAAATTTTAGCGGAGGTGTGCTTGCCTGGGGATTATTAGCTCCAATCATTGCTTATTTCAAATTTGGAAACGTTGACCCTTCAACTTTGGATTGGGCTAAAGAGATTACCACTGTCTGGAAAAGTTATGTTAGACCAATAGCAATTGGCGGAATGTTGGTTGGCGCCGGTTATACATTATGGAAAATGAGAAAAAGCCTTGCGACCGGAATTTCCCGTTCGGTAAGCGATGTGAAAAAAGCTGCTTCGGGAGAATCAACAACCGAAAGAACAGAAAAAGATATTCCGTTTACTTATGTGATGCTCGGGATAGGGTTGTCCTCTCTAGCTACTTTTTTCATTTACAATTATTTCGCACAGGATGTTCTTGCCGCGCTAGTTGCAACATTAGTAATGATCGTAGCAGGATTTTTCTTCGCGGCGGTTTCCGGTTATTTAGTTGGTATCATTGGTTCAAGTAATAACCCAATAAGCGGATTGACGCTCTCTACACTTGTGATTGCAGCTTTATTAATGGTCGCACTCGGAATGAAGGGAGTGCAAGGAGTTGCTGCAGTTCTGGGTGTGGCGGCAGTTGTCTGCGTTGCCGCGGCAGTTGCCGGAGAAATGTTACAAGATTTAAAAGCCGGGCATATCCTCGGCGGAACGCCATGGAAAATGCAGGTTGGTGATTTGATCGGGATTCTTATTGCTGCCGCAGTAATGTTCATTCCTCTTTTAATTTTACACGAAGGAAATATTAAAGCCGGCGGAACCGGCTTTGGCGGAGATCAATTACCTGCGCCGCAGGCAAGTTTAATGGCTATATTATCTAAAGGGATAGTTGCCGGAGATATGGAATGGATTCTTATCTTCACCGGTATGTTAATGGGTGTTGGCTTTATTATGATGAACGTTAAAAGTCCAATGCTTGTTAGTGTAGGAATGTACCTTCCGTTGGGAACCACATTCGCAATTTTTGTCGGCGGTTTAATTAAGGGCGTTGTTGAAAGAATAAATGAGAAGAAAAAATTTAATACCGGACAAAAATCAAGAGTTGAAAATAACGGAGTACTTATTGCAGCCGGACTGATAGCCGGGGAGGCGCTAATAGGGCTGCTCTTTGCGGGCTTTGCCTTTTTTGAAATTCAAATTGCAGATCTGTCATCTCCGTTTTCATTAACGCTTAGTGCAGTCGTTTTAGCGATAATAGCGTTTATGCTGATTAAAATTCCGGTTGGGAATGCGGGCAAACCGGATGATCCGCTGCCACCGCAAATATCTATGTAACAATGGTGTTTTTATTGTCCCGGTGTTAAAACCGGGACAATTTTTTTAGAAAGATCAATCATGAATTTTTTTCAACGACGTGCGGTTTTAAAGAATCTTAACTATCTTGAGGTGCGTCCAATTAGAAATTATAGTGAATCAATTGATGAAAAAGAGATGGTTACTGTTTTGATCCCCAAGTTTAAAAATCGTTTTGCCGTCAGATTTTTTTTACCTTATATGAAATATTCTTTCTTCAAATTAAAGCTTGATGAATTTGGCTCGGCGGCATGGCTGTTAATTGATGGGAGAAGAAGTGTTGGGGAAATTGCAAATGAGTTGGTGAAAAAGTTTGGGGAGAGGATTCACCCGTCTGAAGAAAGATTAACAAGATTCTTCACCGGTATTTATGAACAAAGATTAATTACATTTTTAGAAATTCAACAAAAAGGAAATTAGTTATGGGAACTGTATTGGCTCAATTAAAACCAGCTTTGGTCTGGAAATATTTCGAAGAAATTTCACAGCATCCGCGTCCTTCAAAGCATGAAGAAAAAGTTGCTGCATACATTTTCTCCGTTGGGAAAAAATTAAATCTCGAAACCGTTAAAGATGCTTTTGGAAATATCATTATCCGAAAACCAGCAACTGCCGGGAAAGAAAATTTAAAAACTGTTGTGCTTCAAGGTCATATTGATATGGTCTGCGAAAAAAATCGCGATGTTGAACATGATTTCGACAATGATCCTCTTCAAGTTTATATTGATGGCGATTTCGTAAAAGCCAATGGAACAACACTCGGCGCTGATAACGGTATCGGGGTTGCTTCTGCATTGGCGGTGTTAGAAGATAGTTCAATTCAACACGGACCGCTTGAATGCTTATTCACTTTGGATGAAGAAACCGGATTAACCGGCGCCGCTAGTTTAGACCCATCAATTCTAAAAGCGGATATTCTACTTAATCTTGATTCGGAAGAACTCGGTACCTTTTTCATAGGCTGTTCGGGCGGTAAAAATACTTCCGCTAAATTTACTTTTACGCCTGAAAATGTTCCCGCTGATTCCGTCTCCTACGAAATTAAAGTTGCCGGTTTACAAGGCGGGCACTCCGGTCTTGAAATTCAAACCGGAAGAGGAAATGCGGTTAAAATTCTTAATCGTTTCCTTTGGAACGCAACCACAAAATTGTCAATTCGCCTTGCACAAATTGAAGGCGGTAACAAACACAACGCCATCCCGCGTGAAGCGTTTGCGGTAGTAACCGTTCCGAAAGCAAAGGAAGCTGATTTTCTATCTTCCTTAGCAAATTATAATAAAACCATTAAAGAGGAATTAGCCACTAACGAACCGAACTTGATAGTATCGGCAGCGGTTTTCAATACACCTTCGAATATTATGGATGAAAAAACTACCGCTCAATTATTGAATGCTCTCTATGCGGTTCCTCATGGTGTTATCACTATGTCTCCCGATATCGCAGGATTAGTTGAAACTTCAACTAACCTTGCAACTATCATCACTGAAGGTAATAATGTAAATATCGTTACAAGCCAGCGAAGCTCCGTTGCGTCCGAGAATCAAGATATTGTTGATATGGTCCATTCGGTTTTTGATTTAGCCGGCGCAGAAATTTCTCATGGAGACGGTTATCCTGGTTGGAAACCGAATGTACATTCGGAGATTCTGAAAGTCTTCAAATCGGTTTACAAAGAGATGAACGGCAAAGAACCGGAAGTAGCCGCTATTCATGCGGGTCTGGAATGCGGCATCATCGGTGAAAAATATCCGAAGATGGATATGATCTCCTTCGGACCAACAATGTTCGGTGTGCATTCACCCGATGAACGATTAATGATTTCATCTGTTCAACCGTTCTATGATTTGCTCGCGAATGTTTTGAAAAATATTCCCGCTAAATAAAAAATCAAATTCTGTAGAGACTTGCCATGGCAAGTCTCTACGATTCTACAAGGGTAAGAATATGAGCACGATCAAGACCAAGAAAAAAAATTAAGGAACTCGATTGGAAGAAACACTTTTATTGAAACCAGAACCGTCTAAATTTTTCCGATGGACAGTCCTTCTCTTTGTCAGTCTTGCGATGTTCGGCAATTATTATATTTACGATTGCATCAGTCCGCTTGCCGATCTCCTCTCTAAACAATTACATTTTACCGATTCCAATATTGGTCTGCTACAAGCCATTTACAGTTTTCCGAATATCATTATGGTTTTAATCGGCGGACTACTAATTGACAAAATCGGAACAAGAATTTCCGTTGTACTTTTTACGCTGTTGATTTTTATCGGCGCGGTTGTAACGGCGATGAGTTCCAACCTTTATTTTATGGCTGGCGGGCGTTTGATCTTTGGCTTGGGTGCTGAATCAATGATCGTTGCCATCACCACAATTATTGCCCGGTGGTTCAAAGGGAAAGAATTGTCTTTTGCCTTCGGATTAAATTTAACCGTCGCCAGACTTGGGTCATTTCTCGCTTTAAATTCTCCTTCTTGGGGAAAAAGTCTTTATGCGAATTGGCAAACACCGCTGTGGATTTCCGTATTTGCCGGAGTTTCGGCGGTCGTATTTATTCTCATTTATTTTGTTCTTGATTTAGCTGCAACAAAAAAATTCAAAATGCCGAAAGACGGTGAGCAGGATGCAGTTTTACTCTCAGATATTCTAAAGATAAAAGAACGAAAACGCTGGTATATTTTTTCAGCCTTAGCAGTTGCTGCAATTATTCTAATTTTTGTCAACGGTGATAAATGGACGATTTATCTTATCGCAATAATTGTTGCGGCGTTAATTCTTTTCTTGAAATCAAATTCATTCCCAACTTCATTCTGGTACATAACGGCGATATGTGTTACCTTCTACTCGGCAATGTTTCCGTTCCAAACTTTTGCAATTAAATTTTTTCAGGAAGCGCACGGCACTACGCGAGAAGTCGGGGGAAATCTTTCGAGTATGTTAACGCTGGCTGCAATGTTTTTTACACCGCTGTTCGGGTTGCTTGCAGATAAAATCGGAAAACGTTCTTTATTAATGATGTTCGGGTCGCTTCTTATTATTCCCGTCTATTTAATCATGGCGTACAAAATTGATTTAGCTACCCCGTTGGGTTTGCACGGTTTTCTTTCGCTCAACTTAGATTTTTTTGATATTCATTCGCAAATCCCGATCTATCTTTTGATCCCGATGTCGCTGATGGGAATTGCGTTCTCGCTTGTTCCTGCGGTGATGTGGCCCTCAGTTTCACTTGTGGTTGACTCGGCAAAACTTGGTACAGCTTACGGTTTAATGACGATGATCCAAAATATCGGTTTGTTCGGATTTAATTTGATAATTGGCTATGCTAATGATTTTTCCAAGGCGAGCGCGGCTAACCCAACCGGTTATAATTTAGGGATGTGGATTTTCTCGCTGCTGGGTTTCTTTGGTTTATTTTTTGCTTTTATGCTTCGTATGCATGAAATGGGACCCCATAAACATGGGCTTGAACAAGGGATGTCTGTCGAAGGTAAAAAGTAAAAATTGAATAATGAATAGAGAAAAAGAAATTTCGAATGATGAAGTTACAAGACAGATTACAATGAACAAGTATTAGCAATGTTAGAAGATTTAATCAACATCAAAAATCAAATTTCGTTAATCCTTGTTCTTAAATTTTTTCTTTCTCGCCTTTTAAGCGGAGAATATATTTACTAACTCTATAAGTTCTATGAAGAAAATTATTTATATACTTTCTTTTCTTTTTTTAGCCACCTTTAAAATTGCTGCTCAGGATTTAGGCTTTGGCTGCCTGGGACTTGTCGGTGGTTTCGCCGGCTATGGAATGCAAACCTATCAAACACAAGGCATCAATGAAAGAGTTGATTTCTTAAATGCCTTCCATAAAGATTCGCTTAATTCTCCGCTGAAAAATTTTGGACAAGCGGCGGGATACCGTTTTGGTATTAACTTTTTTGACCAAAAATTCTCCGGGTTCAACCTTTCTTTTAAAGGATTTTATCAAAAATTTTCTGAAAAAAATAAGGCGATTATCAAGTCACCGCCGATTGAAATTGCAAAAACATTTGAAGTAAAGATCACCATGTTTGGTTTGGGTGTTGATTTCGGCACGCACATTACGGAAATGTTAAATTGGAAAATTATTAAAGCGGCAGTAATTTTTTCGAACGCTGATTTTATAGAATCTGAAGACCGCCCCGGTATCTTAACCGTGCAGGATGATTACAAATCTGCAAAAACAAACATTGGTTATTCAATTTCAACCGGATTTGTAGTCTATCTCATTGGAAATTATATTAGCCTGGAGGGAAGTGCAGGTTATAATTTATTCCGGTTTGAAGAATTAAAAAAAGCCGATGGTACAGTTTTGACCGTGAATGAACAGTCAGATCAGCCAATGCCTGCCGCTATTAATAACGGCGGACTTGCTGGAACAATTCAACTAAACTTTAATTTTCCATTATGAGGAGTTATGAAACTATCAAAACTTGACAAAGCGTCCGTAATTGCAATTCGAGATTGCATGGGAACAACCCAAGACGAAAGTGTCCTGATTATCAGCGATGCTAAAAAAAGAGAAATCGGCTTATCTCTTTTTGAAAATGCAAAGCGGCTGGGTCATCATTCGTTGTATGTTGAAATCATTCCGGGAAAGGTGAACGGTGAAGAACCATCAAACGAAATTTCTGAATTAATGAAAAAATTTGATGTTGTTCTATGCCCCACATCAACTTCGCTCACCCATACTGATGCCAGAAGAAATGCCTCTTCCCTGGGTGCCCGCATCGCTACATTTCCCGGTATCACAAAAGCGGTAATGATTCGTGGTTTAAATACAGATTACAACAAAATTTCCGACCTTTCTTTAAAATTGAAAAGTATTTTAGAAAATGGTAAACGCGTACGCATTACTACAAAGATTGGGACAGATATTTCATTTTCAATTGAAGGAAGAACTTCGTATGCTTCCAAAGGATTATTTCATGCAAAAAGTGAAAGCGGAAATCTGCCTACAGGAGAAACATTTCTTGCCCCTGTTGAAGGAACCTCGAACGGAATTTTTATAGTTGATGGTTCGATGGCTGGATTGGGATTAGTTAAAAATGCGAACATCAAAATAAAAGTTGAGAATGGATATGCTACCGAGATAACCGGCGGGAAGATGGCAAAAAAATTAGTTAAAATGCTTGAGGCTGCCGGGGCTGAAGCAAGAAACATTGCAGAGTTTGGTATAGGAACAAACCATGCAGCAAAACTCAGCGGTGTTTTGCTGGAAGATGAAAAGGTGCTTGGAACCATCCACATCGCACTCGGGAATAATAAATCAATGGGGGGCAGTGTCGGTGTTGCTTTGCATCTAGATGGCGTTATCAAAAAGCCTTCAGTTTTCCTGGATGATACGCTCCTTATGAAAAAAGGAAAACTCCTTATCTAAGCCGGCATAATCAAACCCTAAAAGGAATGACGAATTACGAATGGAAAAAACTTCATCATTCCTTGTTCAATATTTTATATTTGGATTTCACAATTAAATGTCTTCAAAAAATATCAGTGACAAAACAATTTAAAACAAAAAAAGGATGTCAGTGCGACATCCTTTTTCTTTTCTGTTCAAATTGATCAATAGAGATCTATCTTATAAACTGCTGTACCTGAAGGGAAATTAACATAATTATTTTCTAAGGGGTATGAAGTTGTGTTTGAAACCGGAGATGGAATAGTTCCTTTTAACAGAACAAGAGGAAAGGGTTTGCTTTTATTATAACGATTAGAGCCGTTAGGTTCAACAGTGATAATAACTTCCTGGCTTGCTAAGTCAATCGGATATGCAACTCCGAGTGTATCGTTCTGCAGAAAATCTTCTCCTGGGAAACCAGGCATCGGGTTTGCGCCTATGTAAAGATTCTGTGCGTCGTTTCCGGCAGCTAATTTAAATTCTCCGGTCGGAAGATACTTCCCGTTAACTTTTACCCAGCCTTTATAAACCCAGCCGGCCGGAAGTTCGGGTAATCTTAATCCGGTTCCATAAACGCCTGCGCTTAGATAATTCAAAAACCAAATTCCGGAATTTGTATTTGCGGCTGTATTGGTTGGAGTGAAAACCGTGTAAACGCCCTTTGCAGTTTTAAATGAAGGTGGTAATGCCGAAGAAGTATCACTTCCCAGATATTTTTGATCATCAAAGTCACTTCCAAAAGCTATTGCCGCAGGGTCTTTGGGGACAAGATTAAGTTCGGAAGAATTTGTTCTAATTTTACTGACCATTAAGAAAAGGTTTGAAGTAGTTGTATCATTTAAAGTAGAGTCTCGATGTTCTATGCTAATACATACAAATTGATTATTGGTATTTTGCTGGTATGCGTTAAGCGTTAAAGGAAAAGAACCGCTGAAAGCATTTCCGGAAGGAGAAAGCTTGCCAAATTTGTGCACAACTTTTCCAGCGTCATTCAATATCCATGCGGCTAAAACCAAACTATCATCTAACACAGGAAGATTAATTAAGTTAAAAGTTAAGGTTCCGTTTTGGTTTTGGACAGCTTCGGTAGTTTTAACATCCGTACACGAGGAGACGAAGAGCATAATCGGAAGAAGAAAAAAAAGTGTCTTTTTCATGATTTGGTTTCCTTAGTAAAAATTTATTTCTTTTTAAAATTAGTTTATCTTTTATCAATATTCAAGAAAAAAAAATAAAATATTTATTAAAAATAGTTTGATTTATATTGTAAGAGTTTATAAATTTCGAAAGGAAAAATTTTTCTTTTGAAAATCACGTCCTCCCCTGCCAGCAGGCAGGCAAGTAAAAATAGGAGCTGAAATATGCAATCTCGGTACAAAGTTGTTTTTCTGTTCATATTCATTCCAATTTTTTTGTTGCAAGCACAAACGGGAAAAATTTCCGGTGTTGTGAAAGATGCTGCAACCGGTGAACCGCTAATATCAGCCAGCGTGATGATACAAGGGACAAACGCAGGCGCCGCTACAAATTTAGATGGATACTATTCCATCCTTAATGTTCCCCCCGGAATATATACTATAAAAGCCTCAATGATCGGATACACTTCATCCATCCTTCGTAATATCCGGGTTAATATCAACCAGACATTTGAATTAAATATTTCTTTAAAAGAAGAATCTATCCAGGCACAAGAGGTAGTAGTTGTTGCTACGCCGCCGGTTGTACAAAAAGATGTTTCAAATAGTGTTGTAAACATTGGTTCAGAGGATTTTGAAAATTTGCCAATTGCTAATGTTACTTCTGTTGTTGGACTACAGGCTGGAATTGTAGGCGGCGCCTTTCGTGGTGGTTCTTCATCCAAAACTGATTACACAAACCAAACAGGTTATTTACTGAACGGAATGGTAATGAGAGATGAACGAAATAATACTCCGTTTACTGGCATCAGTTTTACTTCTGTTGAAGAGATTCAAATTCAAACAGGCGGTTTTAATGCCGAGTATGGTAATATCCGATCCGGTTTAGTAAACATTGTAACAAAGGAAGGGAAGAGCGATAGATATTCTATTAGCCTTTTTTCAAGAGTTCGCCCTGCCGGGAAAAAGTATTTTGGTGATGGCCCTTCTTCCCCTAATGCGTATTGGATCCGTCCATATCTTGATGATGCAGTCGCATGGACAGGGACGAATAACGGAGCTTGGGAGCAATACACGATAAAACAATATCCAAGTTTTGAAGGATGGAACTCCGTCTCACAAAAATTACTAAGTGATAACGATCCAACTAATGATTTAACTCCTGAAGCCGCACAACGACTTTTCTTATTCCAGCATAGAAAAGATATGCGTATTCTTAGACCTGACTATGATCTAGATATGTCTGTTACAGGTCCGGTTCCAGGTGGAGAAGCTTTAGGTAATTTACGTTTTTTAGCTTCTTTCAGAGCCTCACAATCTATGTATCTTATCCCTCTTTCACGCGATGCATACTTAGATTATACGGCCAACATTAAGTTTACTACAGATTTAACAACAACCCAAAAACTTTCTATTGAAGGACTTTTAAGTGAATCTGACGGAACAGCGGCTAATCGAGATGGGTCTCCAGGATTGTTTACTTCTTCTGAAGGGATTGCAAATGGGCTCTATTACTCACGAGGAAGTTACGGAGATTCAAGAATTTTTTCGACCGATTATTGGGCTCCGAGTATTATTAAAAGAAGGATGCTAGGTTCAAAATATACCAATGTCTTATCTCCTACATCATTTTTTGAAGGTGTATTGAGTGTTTTTCAGTCTAGATATTTTACTTACCCGGGAAGATCAAGAGATAACTCAAAAGTCTACGAATACGCTCCCGGTATGTTTACTGATGAAGCTCCATTCGGATTTGAAGACAGTGATGCCCCTGGTATTGGCAGCCTTATGAGAATGGGTGTTGGAATGAGCAATGCCCGCGATACAAGTAAAGTTACAGCCTTTAACTTAAGATTTGATTATACAAACCAAATTGATAAATACAATAGTTTGAAAGCTGGAGTTGAATTCAATTTGACCGATAATTCTATTAATTACGGCTCTTTCGATATATATTTACCGGATAATAATTCAAATACAAGATGGCATACAAAACCGATACGAGGCTCTGTTTACGCCCAAGATAAAATTGAATTTGAAGGGATGATCGCAAACATTGGTGTCCGGGTTGATTACTCCAGCCCTGATGCCGATTGGTATGTTTTATCCAGTCCTTATGATTATTCCTTGTCAGCAAAAAACGCTGCTGCAATAGATCAATTAGTTAAAAAAGAACCTGCTGATCCGCAACTTAACGTAAGCCCGCGTCTTGGGGTTGCTTTCCCGATAACGGAAACGAGTAAGTTATATTTTAATTATGGATTTTTTCGTCAGATGCCAACCCCTGAAAACCTTTATAGAGTAAGAATTCAGACAAACTCAGGAAGAATTGACCAATTATCGGATCCGAATCTTTCTCTTCAAAAAACAATTGCTTACGAATTAGGGTATGAACAAGGTTTGTTCGAAGAATACTTCTTGCGTGTTGCTGGATATTATAAAAATATTTCCGAACAACAACGGCCAGTTCATTATATAAGTAAAGATAATGCCGTTAATTATTATACTCCTACAAATGATTCTTATGAAGATATTAGAGGTGTGGAAGTTACAGTAACTAAAAACAGAGGAAATTGGATTCAGGGGTTTGCTAATTATACTTATTCTTTAGCAACCTCCGGATTTTTTAATTATTCAACATACTATGAAAATTCTCAATTGATGCTGTCTTATTTACGAGATACTCAAGAAGGTGAACAGTCTAAACCGGTTCCGCGACCTTTTGCAAGAGTTAATCTTGATTTGTTCACGCCAGGTCAGGATTTTGGACCTGATTTTGAAGGGATTGGACTTCTAACTGATTGGCGATTGAGTGTTATTGGTAACTGGCGGTCAGGGGCTTATGCTACTTGGACTGGCGGCGGCGGTACTATTACCGGAATTTCTAATAATGTACAATGGCGAGATTCGTACGGATTAGACTTGCGTATTAGCAAAAACTTCAAATTAGGTCCGGTGAATCTACAAGTTTTTGCAGATCTTAATAATGCTTTAAATATCAAATATCTTAGTTCTTACGGATTTATTGATAATAACGACTATATCGATTATATGCGTTCACTTCATCTACCCAAGTCTTCAATTGATGAATCAAAAGGAAAGTTCGGTTACATCAACATTGATGGAAATGATAGACCCGGAGATTATAGACAAGGATCTTTTATTCCGATTGTTCCCATAACAAATTTTTCTTCCGTAACTTCACCAAGTACAAACGCGATTTATTATGTAGTGGAAAGCGGTAATTATTTGCAATTTGATGGAGATACATGGATGACGGTTCCGGCAGATAAAATGAAAGAAGTGCTTGATAAAAAACAATACATTGATATGCCTAATCAGGAATGGGCTTCTTTCTTAAATCCCCGGAATATTTATTGGGGTCTCAAAATTTCAGTTGAATTAAAGTAGAAGGAAAAAATATGAATTATAAACCCTTAAAGAATGCACTTGAAAAAACCTTCATACTTTTAAGTTTGGTTAGTGTATTTACATTTTCCCAGGAAATTAAATATATGTCTGTTGGTTCTTTACATAATTGGTACTCAGAATATGGATGCGAAATTGAAGTTGGAGGTCCGGCAGCAGGAGATCAACAAGATGGTTTGCAATGGCCCGCAATTTATTCCTATCAGGATGCTCAGGCTGCTAAAGCTATGTGGATTGGAGCCAAAGATTTTTGGGATGCAAAAATCGGAGATATGGCTCCTTACAAAGTTGTTCATGTTGGTCCCCGTGTTTTAGGAAGAGGCGAAGTCTTTCCGATTTCATTTAAAATGAAAAGTAAATATGAAAAACCGGATATTCAGGTAAACGGAGCAGTTACTGAAGGGAAACCATATTCGGTTGATGAAATCGATCCTTCCATGCCCTGGGATAGAGAAATTGTTAGTATTGTCGGTACTCAGTTAGGTGTTACAATGACACGCCGTATTTTCCAATTTCAAAATCAATTTCACGAAAATTATATAGTTAATGATTACGTTTTTAAAAACACAGGAGATACAGACGGTGAGTTAACAACAATTGAAAAAAAAGACAGCATAGTAAAAGAACTGGTGGTTTATTTTCAATATCGGTTAGCGGTTTGCAAACAAACTGCTCCACTTATAGGAAATCCTACAAGCTGGGGGATGAACTCCACTTATGATGCTCGTGGTGATGGGAATACCAGTTCAATTCCCGGCTGGGAAAAACCGGACGAAAAACAATTTCGCGCCCAATATGTTTGGCATGGCAGGTTTCCTGCTTTTACGGATTATGATAATGTGGGTGGTCCAATCTGGAAATCTGCTTTATATATCCCTTCAGGTGATACTTCCGGTCGTTTAGGAGCACCACAATTTGCCGGTGTCGTTACTTTACATGCAGATACTTCTCCCACAGACAAATCAGATGATACTGCCCAACCTTTTACAACTAATACGGTTCAATCTGATGGAGCGCTTCAATCGCAAAATGATACATATAATTCCGGTAAAATGGAAGCCGAATACACTACCCTTATGACTACCGGACATGACAAACGTCATTTAGATAAAATTGAGGAGACAAATCCCATTTTGCCAACAAAAGACCCTGCGTTAGGAGGTGGTAGCGGTGGTTACACAATGGCAAATGGTTATGGTCCTTATACCCTTAATTTTGGTGATAGTGTTCATATTGTTGTTGTAGAAGCGGTTGCCGGAATTAGTCGTGAAAGAGCCGTGGAGGTTGGAAGACAGTTTAAAGCGGATAAAAACGTGCTAGTTAAAAATACAGCATTTTTTACAGGTAAAGATTCATTATTTCAAACATTTAAACGTGCAAAAGCAAATTATGATGCTAACTGGCAACTCCCGGAAGTAATAAATACTCCGGCTCCGGTTAGCACTTTTTCCGCTAATGCCGCTCCTCGAAGCGTCGGTTTGAAGTGGACACTTTTCAATGAAAACGATCCTGATGTTAGTGGGTTTGAAATTTACCGGGCAGTTGGAAGGGTAGATAGTAATTATTATAAGATCGCTGATTTAGATAAAGCAGCACGTACATATAATGATTATTCAGCTCCATCAAGTATTAACTCTTATTATTATATAGTTACCGTTGGGGAAAATTTTGCCGGAGACGCTGCATTAAATATTCCTGTCGGCAATCTTAAAAGTAACAGATTTTATTCCCAACTATACAGCCCCGCTCTTCCGGGACCGGTCGTAGTTTTTAATGAATTTGTGGTTGTCCCCAATCCTTTTATTTCTGCAGCTAATTCAACAAACCTGGGAACAAGCGGTTCGGATAGACGGCTTTCTTTTTATGGCATCCCGGATAATCACAACCTTAAGATTTACACAGAATACGGTGAATTAATTAAAACGTTTACAGATAAAGACCCTGGATTCACTAAAGGTTCAAAAAAAGTAGATTGGAATCAATTAAATACTGATGCCAATCAGATTATTGTCAGTGGAATTTATATCGCAGTATTAAGGGATGGTGATTCCGGCGAAACGAAAATTCAAAAATTTGTAATAATCCGATAAAGGCACGGGAAACTTTATGAAAATAAAAATATTAACCACGCTTTCAATTGTTGCCCTGTTTTTAACTTCTTCCGGATTTGCCCAAAAGAAGTTAGCCCAAACCGGGATGAAATTCCTTCAAGTTTCTTTGGATGCAAGACTATCAGGAATGGGAGATGCGACTACCGCCCTTGATAATCTTGGCGCAAGTGGACTTTTTTCCAATCCTGCATCCATCGCAAGACAAACAAATTTTGTTGATGCAACTACCGGGCAAATCCGCTGGATTGCAGATATAAACTACTATTGCGGAGGAGTTACTTTTGCCCCGGAGAACGGTGATTATGGCGTTTTAGGTGTTTCTTTTCTTTACGTGAATTACGGTGATTTAATAGGTACTATACGGAATAATCAGGGGTATGTAAAAACCGGAATTTTCAACCCAAACGCTTATGCCTTCGGGCTTACTTATGGCAAAGCATTGAATGATAAATTCTCTATTGGCGGCTCAGTTAAATACGCTTTGCAAAATTTAACTTCCGGTATTGTTAACATTACGGAAAACGAACTGACGAAAACAAATTATAACCCGAATTCCCTGGTATTTGATTTTGGAGTTCTCTATCATACCGGTATTCAGAGTTTAGATTTTGCTGCCTCTATTAAAAATTTCTCAAAAGATATTCAATTAGAAAGAGAACAGGAAAAATTTCAACTTCCGCTTACGTTTCGTGTTGGCTTTGCCTATAATTTAAGCGATATGTTAAAACTTGATAAGAACGAATACTCAATTCAACTTGCATTCGATTCGGTTGTTCCGCGGGATAATGTTGAAGAAATTGATCTCGGTGCAGAATTCAAGTTTATGAACTCATTTGCTTTACGCGGTGGATATTTGTCTGGAAAAGATGAATATAGTATAACTACCGGAATTGGCTTTAGTAAAACGATTGAAGGATTCAATGTGGGCTTAGATTATGCGTATATTCCCTGGACTACTTTTTCTGACGTTCATAAATTTTCTATCCATTTTGGAATTTAACAGCTAATAAAATTTTGGTAAGACTTATGAAAAAAAAATATCTACAATTCTTCAATGCTACAATAGCTCTAACAGCTTTAATCTTTATTTTTGTGTTATTCTCTTGGGGCTGCAATGAAGAGGAAAATGTTGCTCCGCTTTATGACAAAACATTTTCAAATATTGCCGCTCCTGAAATTCTTTCGATTTCTCCTGCGGACAGCGCCTTTGCCGGTGTTGATGAAATTACGATTACCGGGAACAATTTTCCCACTTCACCAAATAAATTATCCGTCTTTTTTAACAATGTGCCTGTAACAATTCTTTCGGTTGATGCTAATAAAATTGTGGTCAAAGCGCCAAATCTTGTAAGTGATTCTATTGGTATCAAGGTTAACAAATTTGATGCGGATCAACTTAGTAATATTTTTAATTATAAATTGATTTCCGCGACACTCACTTTTGTGAAATTTAATCCGCTAAATACACCTTATGCGCTAACATTTGATAAAAATGGCAATGCCTATGTATCTTTGAAATTAGATAAAACAGGGGACGGTATTAAAAAAATTACACCTGATGGAACAATAACAAATTTTGCTCCTAAAGGAACTGAAACCTTTTGGAGTAGTTTGAAGTTTGGTCAATCCGGTGATCTTTATGCTGCCAGAAATCTTAAGGGTATCTATAAAGTCGCTCAAAACACAGCGCCTGCGGTATGGATTGCCCCATCTAGTGGAATTGGAAATGTTACAGATTTTGATTTTGATCAAAATGGAATGCTCTGGGCAGGCGGAAATAATACTGCTGTTTATAGAGTAACCCAAACTAAAAATGTTAAAGCTTTTCCTTTTACCGGTATTGTTAGATCAGTTAGAGTATTCAACAACTTTTTATATGTCGGCGGATTACAAGACGGAACCGAAGGCGTTTGGAGATTCCCGATTATTAACCCGGATAGTCTGGGAACAGCCGAACTCTATTATGATTATAAAGCTGTCTATCCAACCGGAGCAATTCTGGGAATAACTTTTTCTGCCGACGGTGATTTGTATATCGGAACGGGCGGAGTTGAAACTATTGTTGTCGTAAAAACCGATAAAAGTTCTCAAGTTTTATTTAGCGGGGTTTTAAATCCTTTAAATAAATCATTGTTTAATTCATTCTATTGGGGGAGCGGTGTTTATTTATATTTTATAAGACAAGCAATGGACGCTGCGGATGCGGCAACAGCCCCTGTTGCAATAATTAAAGTGAATACTAAAAATACTTTAGGCGGCGCGCCATATTTTGGGAACAATTAGAAATTTATTTACTTAGTTAAACAAACAACAATCAAAAAGGAGATCAATACCATGAAAAAACTAGCGACTTTAGTTTTTGTCTTTGCGTTCTTGTTCGGTGCTCGTTCTTTTGCTCAAAATTGGGAGTATCAGGGTGTTTTTCCTGATACAAGTTTTAGGGGTGGTACCGGGGTGCAGTTTGTTACAGTTGATCTTGATGGAAAAGTATGGATTGCGCCATATACTACTCCGAAGGCTGACTCGATGTTCGTCCCTGATAGCGCTAAATATAAAACAGTTCGTCGCATTCATGTGTATAACCCTGATGGAACACCATGGGATACACTAAGATCTGTTACTGTTGGCGGCGTACTTTATCCTTTTTATAATACGGGTTATGGTATAACACAGGATAAAGACGGAAATATTCTTTATTGCAATGCAAGTGTTCTATACAAAATTGATTATAAAACAGGTCAAGGATTGAATCGGTTAGCGCCTGGTATTGGCTCATTAGCTGTTCCTGGCGTTGATGCCGCAGGAAATATTTTTGTTACTCCGGTGCTTCCACAGAAACCAATTCAGATTTATGATAACAATTTTAACTTTATTCAAAATGCTATTGATACGCTTACTGAGTACGGTAGATGGATGACAGTTTCGGCTGATGGAAACACTATGTATGTACCTAGATATTCTGAGAATAAATTAAGAATTTACCAAAGACCTGATGAATTAACCGCTTTCACATTAAAAGATACTCTTTTACAAGGTATTGAAATTGAATCAGGTGCTTGGGATCCTATTAGTGGTAACCTATGGTTAAGCGCTGGAAATAATGCGTATAATCAACCGTTTGGTGATTTTGCGGGTTCTGCCGGAACGTATTATGAATTTAATACAACTACCTGGCAGAAAGTTGATAGCCTTAAATGGCAATTTAATGTCCCGGATAATCCTGATGAAAGATCACGTGGTATCGCCTTTAGTAAAGATGGGAATACCGCTTATATTGCTATTTTCGGTACTAGCGCATACCCACCTGTTCAAAAATTTACTAAGAGCAGCACTCCTCCAACCGTAGAGTTTCGCGCTAATATGAGTGTTCAACTTAAAAAAGGAACATTCGCAGTTGGAGATTCAGTTTGGGTTCGTGGTAACTTTAACGACTGGGCAGGAAAAGCCTTTGAATTGAAAGACACTGATAGCGATTCAATTTATACCGGTGTTTTTGACACCTTTACAAATGGTCAATCATTAGTCTTCAAATACGTACACAGTCCTGATGTTTGGGAAAGTACAGACAATAGATTGTTCACTGTGGCTGCCGGAGCAAATGTTACTTCAGCTTATTGGGAAAATGTTGATGTTTACAAACCTTCAAAAACGATAAAAGTCGCTTTCTCAGTAAACATGGAACTTGAAAGATTATCTGGTTTATTTAATCCTGCGACAAGTACGGTTTCTGTTCGTGGATCATTTAACGGATGGGGCGAAACCATGATGACTGCCTCTGCCATAAACGCTGATCTCTATGAAGCTGAAGCAGATGCTATTGTTTCTGTTGGAGAAAGGGTTAATTTCAAATATTTCTATAGCCCCGGAACCTGGGAAGTAAATAACTTAACTGATCCTACCCAAGACAATAGATATTTTGATATAGATCAGGCAATCTTTGATGCAGCCGCTTTTGCTTTTGATGGCAACTTTAATAATGGTTCAATAGAAACGGTATTAAATCAAGATGCAAATATCACCTTTATGTGTAATACCAACGGCGCATCAATTATTGACGCACCTGCCGGTACTCCATTTACGAGTGTTCATATATGTGGTGGTAATTCTCCACTCCAATGGCCAAGCGGTGGATGGAGTGATGCTGAAATCACCAAAGCTATAGAACTTTTTGATGACGGTACTCACGGTGATCTAACAGCCGGTGATAAAATATTTACTACAAATACTATCATCTTCCCGCAGTATGCAACTTTAAATGTTGTTTACAAATACGGCGCAAACTGGGGCATAGCAGGAGCTAATGGCGGTTCAAATGATAATGAAGCCGGAGTCGGCGCTGACAAAAAGTTAACCATGGGCAGATATACCGCTGTTGGAACTGTTGTTGATACTTTTGGTATTGTTCATACAACGGATATTTCCAAAGTTGAAAAACTCGGAAATACTCTTCCTTCAACCTATTTGTTGGAACAGAATTATCCGAATCCGTTCAACCCGGAAACATCAATTCGTTTCAGTATACCGCAAGAAAGCTTTGTTACCGTAAAAGTATTTAATACTTTAGGTGAAGAAGTTGCAACCTTGTTGAATGAAGTTAAAACTGCCGGAACGTACAATGTTTCGTTTAACGCGAAAAACTTGACCAGTGGAATTTACTTCTACACAATTAAAGCAAATGATTTCTCTTCAACCAAGAAAATGATCCTCCTTCGTTAAAACGTTGGCGGACAGGTCTTGATGAAGTAATTTCATTGTTCTGTTCTTTTAAGAAAAGCCGCTGAGATGCGGCTTTTCTTATTTTAAAGTATTACAAGTGAAAAAGAAACTTTCTTGTGGAAAAAGCGACTAATTAATGTTGCATAACGCCTCCTTTTCTGGTTATATTTGCAGAGAAGAATGATTTAACTCCTGATGTCTTTACTGCAACAGTCATTTTTTAAAAATTAAGTAAGAGGAAGAGCGATGAAAAAAATTCTTTTAGTGATATTTGCAGTTGCTTCGATTAACTGCTTTTCCCAGTTTAAGGACAAAAATATCTTTAAACCTTCAATTCAGGAAGGAATGATAAATAACAACACTCCTTCGTTGTTGATTGGATTCATCAACCCGGAGAATTTTTCTATGTCACATTCCTACAGTATGTCCTATACAGCGGGCGGAAATTACGGTTTGGCGCTCGGTGTCTATACAAATACCATGAGATATAAATTAGCAGATAATTTTAATATGCAGGTAGATGCAAGCCTGGTTCACTCACCATATAGTTCATTCGGAAAGAATTATCAAAATCAGATCAATGGAATTTATTTAAGCGGCGCACAGTTAAATTATCAGCCATGGAAAGACGTGAATATCAGCCTTCAATACAGAAATATTCCGGGTGGGTTTTACAATGATTTTTATGGGTACAACCGGTTTGGCAGCGGGTTTTCTGAAAACCTTTTATTTGGAAGATAAGTAAGACATTCGCTTTTGAGAGATACATCGCAAAATAAAAAAAAGACTAATTCCACTACTTCTTCATCCCTGATTGTGTTACTGTCAGTTTTTCTACTTCTTTCGATCATCGGATATTTGGGCTATTCCTCTTCTATCAAAATTATCAAAATTTTCCCCGCTGAAGGTTCAACAACTACACAGAACTCTTCGGTTCCCATCAAGGCTGAAATTGTAAATGGTTGCGGGATAGAAGGGATGGGAGATAAACTTACAGATCTCTTAAGAAGCAATAAGATTGATGTTATTCAGTCAGGGAATTATTATCAATTTAATGTTGACGAGACTCTTATTATTGATAGATCCGGCAATCTGTTAAAAGCAAAAAAAATTGCCGGGATACTTGGTGTTTCTGATCAACAAATTATCCGGCAGATAAATAAAACTTTATTTTTAGATGTAACAGTTTTAGCAGGAAAAGATTTTTCAAATTACAAAGATTCAAAGGAGAAACTTTGACAACAAAACAACTGGTAAAAAAAATTACCCGGCTTATTTTTGAAAAAAAAGGAAGCGAAGTTAAGGTAATTGAATTAATGGCAGTTTCAACGATTGCAGATTATTTCATTCTCTGCTCGGCTGATTCCGATACGCAGGTAAGAGCTATTGCAGATAATATTGATAAATCTTTGCGTGATGAAGGGATCAAACTTTGGCATAAAGAAGGAACAACAGCTCTTCAATGGGTATTGCTTGATTATGTTGACGTTGTCATTCACGTCTTTCAAAAAGATAGACGAACATATTACAATTTAGAAAAGCTTTGGGGAGATGCGCCTATCATGGAGATCGAGGATACCCCCACAAAAGTTCGCGCGGTGAAATCGAAAGCCGAAAAAACTGATGAAAAATCAGCTAAAGTTAGTGCGGTGAAGCAGAAGACGGAAAAACCTAAAGCTAAATCCAAAGTAGTAAAAGCTAAAGGCGAACCCCCAAAAGATAGCGCTGTGAAAACAAAAACGAAAAAGGTTGAAACTGAGGGAGCGAACGGTTGAAAAATTATTTGGCTTCACTTTTTGATGAAGCTGCTTATAAATTACCTCATTTGCGTGAAATTCAAATTAGTTTTGATCGCCCGAAGATAGAAACCCACGGCGATATTTCTTCAAATGCCGCAATGCTGCTTTCGAAGACATTGAAGAAAAATCCGCGTGAAATTGCTAATGAAATTATTGCTAACCTAACCATTGATTCAACCAAAATTACAAAAGTTGAAATTGCCGGACCGGGATTCATCAATTTCTTTTTTCATCCAGATTTTCTTGCTAAAAAAATTGAAATCATCCTTAAAGAGAAAGATGAATTTGGTAAATCAAAAAAGCATGCCGGTAAACGTGCAAACGTTGAATTCGTCTCTGCAAATCCAACAGGTCCATTAACTGTTGGGCATGGCAGAAACGCGGTTTGCGGCGATACGCTTGCCAATCTGTTAGAATGGACCGGATACGAAGTTGACCGTGAATATTATTTTAACAACGCAGGCAGACAGATGCGTGTGCTTGGCGATTCTGTCCGGCTCCGGTATCTGGAATCGCTCGGCGATACAATTGAATTCCCGGAGGATTATTATCAAGGTGAATATATAAAAGCCATTGCCGAAAGTTTAAATAATGAATTTGGAGATACGCTCAGAAATGAAGAAGCTGAGGGAAAGTTTAAAGAGAAAGCTGAAAAGGAAATATTTCTTGACATCGAAAAAACTCTCCAACGTTTAAAAATAAAACATAAAAGTTTCTTTAACGAGAACACTTTATACGAAGAGAAGAAAATTGAAAACCTCTTAAAAACTTTCGCCGATAAAAATCTCTCTTATGAAAAAGATGGAGCTATTTGGCTGAAACTTTCTGAGCTTGGAAACGAACAGGATAAAGTAATAGTGAAATCAACCGGTGAACCGACGTACCGCTTGCCTGACGTTGCTTACCATATTACAAAATTTGATAGAAAGTTCGACCTCATTGTTGATTTATTTGGCTCGGACCATAACGCAACTTATCCCGATGTTTTGGCGGCATTACAAGCGCTGGGTTATGATTCAAGTAAAGTGAAAGTACTTATTCATCAATTTGTTACAATCACTCAAAACGGCGAAATTGTAAAAATGTCAACCCGTAAAGCAAATTACGTTACACTTGACGAATTGACAGATGAGGTTGGAGCCGATGTGGTGCGCTACTTTTTTAATATGCGGAACATTTCAACGCATATGAATTTTGACCTTGCGCTTGCAAAAAAACATTCGGATGAAAACCCCGTCTTCTATTTGCAATATGCTCACGCAAGAATATGTTCAATTGTTCGTGCAATCGAAAACGAAAAACTGGCAGCCGCAACCGATCATTTAAATCTCTTACAAGCAGATGAAGAACTTAAACTTATACGAAAACTTCACCAATTTGAAGAAGAAGTATTGCTTGCTGCAGAATATTTTGAGCCGAACAGAATTGCAGCGTACCTGGAAGAATTGGCAGCATCATTTCATAAATTTTATACATTTTGCAGAATTTTAGGAACTGAAAAAAATCTTGCAGAAGCGCGTATTGCCCTGGCGCTTGCCACTAAAATTGTTTTGAAAAACGGATTAAGTATTCTTGGAGTTACTGCACCGGATCGAATGTAAGGTATTTGTATTGGATTTATAATAGAAAAATAATTCCTAATTTAAATTCTTATCTTAATCCACAAAATAAAGAAGATTAAGGTTATGAAAAAGATTACGATTAAGAAAAATTGAGGAAAATAAGTTAGACAGCCAGGGCTATGGAAGCCGCATAAATATTGGCGGCTCCGCTTGCTTTCAGAATCTTCCCACACTCTTTTATCGTTGCACCGGTAGTAATTACATCGTCAACCAACAAAATATTATATCCTTTAATTTTATCTGCGTGTCTCACCGAGAAAGCCTCCGTCATATTTTCCGCACGTTCAGCTAAATTTTTTTTCGTCTGGGATTCTGTGTATCTTTTTCTTTTTAAGATTGATTGAGAAACGGGAAAATTGACAACTTGCCTAATTCCTTTAGCTATGTAAAACGATTGATTATAACCACGTTCAGCTTTCTTTAATGAATGAAGCGGCACCGGAATAGTGAGATCAATTCCCCAATTTGGTTTCTTTGCTGACAATGTTTTCCCAAGCATCCTGCCAAGTTCAACAGCCAGCAAGAATTTTTTCTGATATTTTATTTGATGAATTATTTCCTGTAACGAAGAGCTCTTCTCAAAAACTAAAAGGGGATAAAAGTCAGAAATGATATTGGACTCTGAAAACTTTCTCCCGTATTCATTAAGAAGAAGTTTCTCGTCTGTATAAACAAAAGCATTCCGGCATGAAGCACAGATGCAATTTTCGCCAAGAGTTAATTTGTTTTTGCACGAAGGGCAGAAGCGCGGAAGAATGAAATCAAATACGGCGGAAAGCATCTTCATTACAGCTTATAATAGACCTTCCCGTTTTCTTATGAACCATTCAGCGGCAAATAAGAAAATGATAAGCGCAAGCAGAAGGTCACTTGACCATAGCCGGTATTCTTTTACTTCAATTTTACTTTTACCAGTGTTCTTACTTATCTCTTTCAGTATATTAATTAAATTTCCGGTTGAGTTATAAAAGAATTTACCCTTTGTTTCTTTCGCTAAAAGTTTGAGCAAGTCGCTATTCATCTTTGTATTTTGAAGCTCATAATCAAGATCACCGATAGAAAATCTTTCATTATCCGTTCCAAGAGATTTGTGATCGAGAAATGCTTCTCCGGACAAAATGTAATCGCCTTTTCCGGGTGCGGTAAGATCACCTTCGTACAATCCATTTCCAATATTTGAAAATGAGATGGGAACTTCAGTATCCTTGCTCTTGACCGATCCCTTGATATCCGCGTCATTTAAAGCGTTGAAAGCTTCATCATATACTTCGGCGGTAACATAGATTTTTTCCCCGGTTGAATAAAACTTTTTATTGGTTGAGATTGTCACTGGTTTCTTTTGCTCAACGGCGTGCAACCATTTTAGTCCATTTGACAAAAAGCGGTCAAATAGATCAAGCTGTGTTGAGGCTTTCTGTAATTTCCATTTCCAGATATCGCTTGCAAACAAAGCAATCGCACGCTTGCCGCCAAGTCGGTTCGAAATTATTAATGGAGAATTCAGCGCAATGTTATTGATTCTTGTTTTGGCAAGAACTTCGCTTCCGGGCTTTGCAAATAGCTCCCAATTAGGTTTATAAACGGGGGGAAGATTGTTCCATTGTTCAAGGACATTTTTTCCGCTGAATTGTAAGATAGGATTACGAAGAAATTCATCCGTTATTACAGGTTGAGCCTCAACTACCGATTTGTCAGTCTTACTAAAACTAAATGGCAATTCATTTTGCATAATACGAAGCTTTGCATGATCAACGGAAGAAGTCAACAGAAAAAAATAAGGAAGATTTTTCTCTTTAATAAGCTGAGCTACTTTATTTACCAGCCCATTTGCAGTTTGCGAAGAGGGAAAATTTACTAAATAAAGAACATCCGCATCATCCAGAGCCTTGTCCGGCAAAATTTTTTCAAGGTACTGCGTTGGGGTTATTTGTGTAAATGATCGAACAAAATTGTTGGTATCAGCTTGTAAAGAATTTTTAATAAAAGTTATATCGGCAGACGGAGCGCCTGCCAGTAGGACGACCGAAAGTTTATTAGCCAATACTTTTACAAAAATGGATTGCCGGTTGTTTTCGATGGAATATTCATTTTTTAGAGGAGCAAGCACGAACGAGATCTTTTTCTCACCCGGTGATTTAGGCTTGTACAAAAACTCAATGTTCTGAAGTTCACTTTCTGTAAATGAAATTTCTTTTGCCTGTAAGAAGGAATTATCTTCGAAGAGAGAAAGCGTAGATTTTGCGCCGCTAAAACCATGGTGTGCAACCGAAATAAGAAATGGCGTGTTTGTACCGGTGTAAAGAAATTCGTTATGAAGAATATTTTGAATTGAAATATCTTTTTTTGTAGTTGAATCTCCAACTCCGATAGTAAAAATCGGCACGTTAAGCTTTTCAGCTTGATATTGCGGGCTTGTCCCTTCAGTAATGATACCGTCGCTCACAATGGTTATCGAAGCAAGAGTTTCTTCTTTTTGAAGAGAGGAAAATATTTTTGAGAAATTGGTCGAGGGTTTGGTAAATGAAAAATCTGCAGAATCAACTGGCAGCTCTTGAGAAACAGTACTTCCAAACGTAAATAATTTGAATGAACTTGATGGAAGTTTTTTAACTTCAGTTAAAAACTGCTCTGAAATAAAGGGAGATTTGTCTTCAAATTGCTTGAGTGATTTTGAATTATCAACAAAGAAAAAATGTACCGGCTGATTGATCTTTTCCTTTTCAATTTTGAGGAGAGGCTCAAAGATCATCGCAAAAAGTAAGATCAAAGCAAGGATTCTTAACACCACAAGAACTATCTTTTTCTTCTTTGAAATATTTGGGATGGTATTCATGTACACAAACATCGCATATCCGGTAAGCAGTATAGCAACCCCGGCTAAAATAAATCCATTAATCTGAAATGAGATATTCATTGTAAAATCAAATGCTTAAAACAAAGCGAATACTAAAGGAGTGAATCAATTTTCCACTCGCTCATTTCGTCGTAAGTTTTATAATCGGTTAAGTCAAAGTGAATAGGTGTAACGGAAACGTAATTCTGTGAAACGGCAAATTGGTCGAGATTAAGGTTATCGTCTGTTTGAACAAAGTCTCCCGTAAGCCAAAAATATTCCTTTCCATAAGGATCAACTCTTTTTTCATAGACATCATCCCATTTAGATTTTCCCTGTTTAGTCAGCAGCACTCCTTTTATTTCTGAGGCAGGGAGGTCAGGAACATTTACATTAAGAAGAGTGCCTTTTTTCAATCCTTTTTCACCGATCAACTTAACAAGTTTTTTTGCGGTGTTGCACGCGGTTTCAAAGTTGAAAACATTGTGACTGGTAACGGAGATGGCGATTGCCGGAATATCCATGATAGCCGCTTCTCTTGCTGCTGAAACAGTTCCCGAATAAATTACACTGGTTGCAGTATTGGAACCGTGATTAATACCGGAGACAACAACATCGGGAAGAAAACCGAGAATATTTCTAACCCCCATTTTTACACAATCGGCAGGCGTTCCATCCACTGCATAACCGAAAAAAGTGCCGTCTTTATAAAATTTTATAACCCGTAAAGGATGCATCATCGTTATAGCGTGCCCAACTGCACTTTGCTCACTCAAAGGGGCAACAACCGTAACTTCGCCAATTTCTTTTAAAGCGTTGCATAAATGAAAAATGCCGAGGGAATCAATGCCGTCATCGTTTGAAATAAGAATCTTCAAAAAATTATCCTTTTCTATTGCGAATAATGAGTGTCGAGGAATTATTTTAATATCTTTGGGAAAGAAATTTAAAAGCATATTAAATTTTCTTTCCTAAAATAAAGTATTTCTCTTATTCTAACTAACTTTTATGGTAATCCTCAAATCTCTTTTATTTAACGGCTCGCCAAACATTATTTTCGGGATGGCTTCTAAAATTGATGACGAATCGAAATCCCCGTTTGGTTTTAATCTATCATTAACAGTGGGAGATGATAACCAAAGGGTGCAAATGGATAGACAAAGGTTTTTTCAATCGCTTACTTTGTCGAACCGGGTGGCTACTCAGCATCAGGTTCATGGAGATAAAATTATTTTCGTTGATAAACCCGGGGATCAGGGAGAGAGCGATGCTATGATTACAGATAAACTTAATCTTGGTCTGGCGATCAGTACTGCGGATTGCGCTTCCATTTTTCTTTATGAACCCAAACGGAAAATTATTGCAGGGGTTCATTCGGGTTGGCGGGGCACATCTCTTAAAATTTTAGAAAAAACAATGCTTATGCTTGAAGAAGATTGCAAAGCAGATCCGAAAGAAATTATTGTTTATCTGGGTCCTTCGATTAGTCAGAAAAATTACGAAGTTGGTGAGGAAGTTGCCCGGAATTTTGATGAAAAATATTTATTGCCGGATGGGGAAAAATTCCTCCTTGATGTAGCTAAAATTAATTATGACATTTTGCGTAAATTTGAGGTGAGGAAAGAAAATATTCAGCTTTCAACATTATGCAGTTATGAATGGAATTCTTTGTTCCATTCCTTTAGACGAGACGGCAAGTGCTCAGGTAGAACACTCGGCGTGCTTGCCATGAAAGGTTAATTCTTGGATTCTAATTTCAAAATAGCTTCAAATTATATCTTGATATGTTTGATCTGGGGTTCCACCTGGTTCGCAATCAGACTTGGATTAGACTCGCTTACCCCATTTATTTCTGCTGGTTTGCGGTTTTCCGTTGCGGCAATGGTTATTTATCTTATCATGCGAATCAGGTCAATCTCGATTCAAAGAGATAAAATAGCCATGCGGCTTTATTATTTCATGGGAATTTTTTCGTTCATCCTTCCATTTGGATTAGTATACTGGGGAGAACAATTCATCCCGTCCGGGTTAGCTGCTGTTCTTTTCTCAGTCTATCCATTCTTCATTGCTCTTTTTACAAGGATTTTTATTCCCAAAGAAAAAATTGGTGTAATAAGGATAATCGGGATGGTAATTGGCTTTAGCGGAATTGTTATCATATTTTCAAACAATCTCATGACAATCGGGATGAATTATTTCCTTGGGATGCTGGCTGTTTTATTGAGCGGATTTTTGCAATCCATCATTGGGGTTTCCATCAAAAAATATGGGCAGCATCTGCATGCCCTTTCGATGAATTTGATCCCGATGTCAATTGCCGGGATAGGGATGCTTTTAATCGGAGTACTTTTTGAAAATACTTCAACGTTAAAGTTTGATGTTAAAGCGGTCTCTTCAGTTTTGTATTTGGGAATTATTGGCAGCGTTGTTACATTTACTGCATATTATTGGTTGTTGAAAAGAATAAATATTATTTTACTATCGCTAACCGCGTTTATAACTCCAATTATTGCTTTACTGATTGGTTGGGTAATTTTAGATGAAACGCTTATGCCAAATCAGATTTTCGGAAGTATTTTTGTATTAACCGGTTTGTTGATAGCGAATCTATCAAGTTTGAAACAAAAATTTATAAAGACAAATTGACTTATGTTAAACATTATCAGAATTAAAAAGGCATCCTTTTATGGATACCACGGAGTTTTTCAGCAAGAACAAAATATCGGCGGAAAGTTCGAAGCTGATGTGGATCTCTACACAAATTTTACTCAAGCAGCCACAACAGATAAATTGCAAAAAACAATTAATTATGAACAGGTTTATAAATTGATGAGTGATCTTGCGCTAAAGAAAAAGTTTTATTTGATCGAAACTCTTTCCAATGCAATGGTTGACGAATTATTCCAAACATTTCCTTTAGTTTATAAAATTGCTTTGCGTGTGAGAAAAAACAATCCTCCGATTGGCGGAGTTGTTGATTGTGTTGAAGTAGAAGTAGTGAAAACCCGCGATGAATGGAATGTAATTATTGAGAAATTGTAATGGCTCAAGCCAAGAAGCATATTAGCTACATCGGGTTCGGTTCAAATCTTGGTGATAGGTTTTCCTATTTGCAGAAAGCTGTGCAACTTATTGAAGATTCACCCGGTTGCCGGATAGTTCAACTATCATCGGTTTATGAGACTAAACCTTTTGGTATCAAAGAGCAGGGAAATTTTCTGAACGGAGCTCTTGAGTTAGAAACTGATCTGGAACTTCATCTTTTGTTGGATTTTTTAAAGGGAATTGAGCATCGGCTGGGCAGAAGGAAGCGGGAAAAGTGGGATTGCAGGGAAATAGATTTAGACATTCTCTTCTACGATGAACTTGTTTTTTCTGACGATCGGGTAACCGTCCCGCATCCATATATTTCGGTAAGAGATTTCGTCCTCATTCCGCTTTGTGAAATTGCGCCAGGGTTTTTTCACCCTAAATTGCAAATAAGTATTTGCGATATTGTATTGCAGGAAAATGAGCAGTATGTTATTAAAATATTTTCATCTCCAAAAAGTTTAAAGGAAACGTATGGCCTCGCCAAATGAAAAAGAGATACGCTACATAGCGGTTGAAGGAGCTATCGGTGCGGGTAAAACTTCACTTGCTGTTAAATTAAAAGAGCGGCTTAATGCACAGTTAATTGTTGAGCAGTTCGAAGTAAATCCTTTTTTGGAAAAATTTTACAACGAACGAACCCGGTATGCATTCCAAACTCAAATGTTTTTTTTAGTGAACCGTTACAAGCAGCAGCAGCAGCTTCATCAAGAGAATTTGTTTTCTGAATTTCTTGTTGCCGACTATATTTTTGAAAAAGATAAAATATTCGCTTATCTTAATCTCTCCGGGGAAGAATTAAAATTGTATGAGTCGGTCTTTCCCCTGTTATTTAAGAATCTCCGCCAACCGGATTTGGTGGTCTATTTGCAATCAAGCGTTGATCGCTTAATGTACAATATTAAAAGACGAAGCCGTCAAATTGAGCGCAACTTAACAAGGAACTACATTGAAGAATTGAGTGAAGCGTACAACGATTTTTTCTTCCGGTATGCAACAACCCCCCTGCTAATTGTAAATACAACCGAGATGGATTTTGTGAACAATCAAAAAGATTTCGAAGAATTGTTTCAGGCGATTTTTAGAAACGACAGAGGATTTACCGAATATTTTCAACCTGAAGCTAAAAGGATATTATAATGTTTTTCAAGCTGATCTTTTATGCTTTGCTTATTTATGTTTCACTTAAAGTCATTCGTTTTGTGCGGGCGATCTATTCTGCTTCCATTGTGAAGAAAAGAGAACAAGAACCAGGCAAAAGATCGTACAGTGAGAAAGATATAATTGACGTTGATTTTAAGGAAATTAAGGATGATCATAAAACTGTTGGAAATGATCAGCAGTAACGTAGAATGAAAAATTTACTTTACCCATTTTTAAAACTTTTTTGGGGACTGGATGAAAACAACAGTCGTGAATTTGACCAACCAAAAAAAATTCTTATAGTCCGGCAGCATAATCAACTTGGAGATTTACTCGCCTGTATATCTGTATTTCGAGCATTAAAAGAGAAATTCCCTTCGGCTGAAGTATCCGTGATAGTTAGTCCGGCGAATAAAAATGCGCTGCACAAAAGTAAATTTATTGAGGAACTCTTTGTGTTCGATAAAAGTAAAATACTTTCATTCGTTTATTTTAATAAACTGATGCGATTCTTAAGAAAAGATTACGATCTTGCAGTGGTTCCTGTAACGGTTTCTCTATCCCTTACCAGCAATTTACTTTGTCGGGCTGCTAAAGCCAAAGTTAGAATAGGTCCCAATTCGTTGAATGGAAAAGAGAATTCTTCTGCATTTCTTTTCGATAGAAGAATTGATTTAAATTGGAAAAAATATCCGGATGCAAATGTTGCGGATTTTAGCCTGGACATCCTGCGCCCATTTGGAATTTCGACTTACAATTTCAGCTCCGAGATTTCTTTTGATGAAAAAGACAAAGCCGGATCACAAAAATTTATTCATTCTTTTACTCGTAAAATGGGAAAGATTATCGGGCTGCACGTTGGTGCAGGGAAGCCTCCTAACCGATGGTCATTTGAAAATTTTATTTCGTTAATTAATCTTTTGGAAAAAACCTATCAACCGATTATTTATCTTACCGGCAGCACGGCTGATTTAGAAATAATTAAACTCATTAGTAGCGCCATTTCTTCCGAAACAAAAGTATTTTTAAATAAGGACATTTCAGAAGTAGCGGCTCTTATTGCACAAAGCAGTCTCTTTATTACAAACGATACCGGCATCATGCATGTTGCCGGAACTACTCCAACACCTCAAATTTCAATCTTTGGACCGACAAATCCATTTAATTGGGCTCCGGTTGGGAACCAAAAATATTTTCTTCGTCACTCCGATCTTATAAATGATGTAACCGTTGAAGAAGTGTTTTCCCTATGCAGGACACTTTTATCAAATGAGAAAGATCTTTCATAATGAATTCGCAGCAGCATAAAGCCATCCTTGATATTGGTACAAATTCGTTCCACTTTGTCGTTTATAAAGTGAGAGATGATAAATCCTTCCTAACAATTTATCGAAAAAGAATTGTCTATCGTTTGGCGCTTCAGAAGCAGAATGAAAAATCTTTTTTATCCGATGAAGATTTTGCTCAGACGCTAATAATTATAGAAGAACTAAAGAAAATCGCATCTCAATACTCATGTAGCATCACCGCAACTGCGACCAGCGCCATTCGTGAGGCTTCAAACAAAGATGCTTATTTAGAACATGTCCAAAAAACTACCGGTGTTTCAATTGAATTGTTATCCGGTGAGAAAGAAGCCCTGCTTATTTATAAAGCGGTAGCACACTATAATAAAGATGCTTTCTCTAAAAGAATTCTCTGTCTTGATATTGGCGGGGGAAGCACCGAATGTATTCTCGGCGAAAAGGGTAAAATTCTTTTTGTTGAAAGTTTGGTGCTTGGTGCTGTTCGTTTATCAATGCAATTTTTCCCCGGTGATAAGTTAGACCGGAATAAAATTGAAGTGTGCCGCAGTTTCATCCACAAGGCAATTGAACCAATTAAACAAAGAGTAGTTGCTGCAAATATGGATTTTGTTACAGGCAATTCAGGGACTATTTATGCAATGAAAATTCTTGCATTGGCTAATCGTTCGAATTTAGGATTAGAACCTCAAGAAGAAAAAATATTAACGAGGGAAGAATTAGAGAAAGCCGTGGACTTGCTTTTATCTCATAAAACAATTAAAGAGCGAAAAACGATTCCCGGTATTGAACCCGATAGAGCCGCAATTTTGCCAGCCGGCGCATTAATTCTGCAGTCATTTTTCAGCATGTTGAATTTATCAAGTCTTTATTTGTCTGATTATTCAATGCGCGAAGGAAAACTGTTGGAAATACTTGAAAACGTTGAATCGGAAAACTGATTATTTTATCTCATCAATAAAAAAATGGACAAATTATGCCTTACTATCATTCAAAAGCAGTTGATCTTTCTTTTGAAAAAGCGATTGAAAGAGTTACAGAGGAACTGAACAAAGAGGGATTCGGAGTATTAACCGAAATTGATGTGAAAGCAACCTTAAAGAAAAAATTAGACGTTGATTTCCGCAATTACAAAATTCTCGGCGCTTGCAATCCGCCATTTGCTTACAAAGCCTTGCAAGCCGAGGATAATATCGGAGTTTTACTCCCTTGCAATTTTATTGTGCAGGAAAAAGCAGAAGGGGGGGTACAAATATCTGCCGTTAATCCTCTTGAATCCATGAAAGCAGTCGAAAATGAAAACCTTAAAGCTATTGCGGGTGAAGTGGCTGAACGTATCCTGAAGGTTCTTGGAAAAGTTTAAGAGTAGAAATTATTACTTTTGCCGTAGCGAAAAATCTTCATAGGTTTGCTACGGCATTTTTAAAATATAAACGGTAAAACGAATTGAAAAAAATATTTCTCAAGAAAAACGAAGAACATAGAATTACCAGCGGACATTTATGGGTTTTTAGTAATGAAATCGAAAAAATGGAGGAAGACCCACAAAGCGGTGATACCGTTGAAGTCTTCGACGTAAAAAATAATCTGCTTGGAACGGGATTCTTTAACAAGAACTCACTCATTGCTGTTCGGATGCTTTCCAGCAAGACAATCAGCGATATGGAAAGTTTTCTCCGTGAAAAAATGAAATCAGCTTACGATCTGAGGAAAACGTTTTATCCTAACCGTGAAGCATTTAGAATGGTTTTTAGCGAAAGTGATTTTCTCCCCGGTTTGGTCATTGATAAGTATAACAGCACTTTTGTTTTTCAAGTTTACTCTGCCGGAATGGAGAAAAATCTTGAGTTGATCACTAAACTATTGAAAGAAGATTTTTCCGCTGAAAATATCTTTACCAAGCACGAACCCTACTTTAGAAAATTAGAAGGACTTCCAGAGGAGAATAGCATTCTCTTCGGTAATGCTGATGATGAGATTATCTATGACGGTTCAATAAGCTATGAAATTAATTTTTCGCATGGACAGAAAACCGGTTTTTATTTTGATCAATCGGATAATAGATTTTTTATAGAGAAAATTTCTTCCGGGAAAACCGTTCTTGACGCCTTCTGTAATTCCGGCGGCTTTGGTTTACATGCTTTGAAAGCGGGTGCAAGCGAGGTGATGTTTGTGGACTCGTCCGCAATTGAAATTGAAAAAGTTAAAAAGAATTTAGAGTTAAATAAACTTTCCGGTAAGGCGGAATTTGTTATCGCTGATGTTTTTGATTTCTTTGAACGCGAAGTTGCCAGCCATAAAAAATATGATCTTGTTTGTGTTGATCCCCCGGCATTTGCAAAAAACAAGAAGACGCTAAAAACGGCTGAGAAGGGATACGAAAAACTTAACAGGTTAGCAATGCAATCCTTAAACAGCGGAGGTTTTCTTGCAACATCTTCATGTTCTTTTCATTTAAAAAGAGCCGATTTTTTAGCCGTAATTGTGCGGGCAGCTCTTAAGGCAAAGAGAACTATCCAACTTATTCATTTTAATGAAGCTTCGCTTGATCATCCCAAGCTTCCCGCAATGGAAGAGACCTCTTATCTTAAATTTGCTGTTTTCAAAATTACCGGGTAAAATTATTTTTTAATATTCTTGCAACATTTTTAATTTAGTGTTCGTCTAATCTTAAAATAAATCAAAATTTCAACTAATGAGGTGTCGAATTGGATATATCGGTCTTGAACGAAAAAATTAAAGGAGAAAGCGCTTTTGTTGATTTATTAATGGTGGAAATCGGGAAAGTCATTGTCGGGCAAAAAGCAATGGTTGAACGGTTGGTCATCGGCTTACTTGGGAACGGGCATATTTTATTGGAAGGCGTCCCCGGTCTGGCTAAAACGCTGGCGATCAAATCGCTCGCATCCGCAATGAAGGCAAAGTTTCAACGCATACAATTTACTCCGGATCTGCTTCCCGCAGATATTATCGGAACGCAAATCTATAATCAAAAAGATGGAAATTTTTTCATCCGTAAAGGTCCTATCTTTTCAAATTTTATTTTAGCGGATGAAATTAACCGAGCCCCTGCCAAGGTTCAGAGCGCATTGCTTGAAGCGATGCAGGAACGGCAGGTTACGATTGGAGAAGAAACATTTAAACTTGAAGAACCATTCTTAGTTCTCGCGACACAAAATCCAATTGAGCAGGAAGGCACGTATCCGCTCCCGGAAGCACAAGTAGATAGGTTTATGTTGAAAGTGAAAATAACGTACCCGCAAAGAGATGAAGAAATAAAGATCATGAGGCAAAATGTTTCCGGTGTTGAAAATATCATTAATCCGGTCGTTTCCTCGCAAGACATTCTTAAAGGAAGAGGACTGCTCCAGCAAATTTATATGGATGAGAAAATCGAGAAATATATTCTTGACATTGTTTTTGCAACGCGTACTCCAAAAGATTTTAATCTTGATAAATTAACTGATCTGATCAGTTACGGCGCTTCACCCAGAGCTTCGATCAACTTAGCAATTGCAAGCCGTGCGATGGCATTCATAAAACGGCGTGGTTATGTTATCCCGGAAGATGTGAGAACGATTGCTTACGATGTTTTACGGCACAGAATTGCCGTAACATACGAAGCCGAAGCTGAAGAAATAACCTCAGAAAATATTATTAGCGAAATATTAAACAAAGTTGAAGTTCCGTAATTGAAACGATCTACTAACAACAAACAACCATCAACTAACAAAACATGTTAACAAAAGAACTTCTAAAAAAAGTAAGACAGATAGAGATCCGAACCAAGGGTTTGGTGAATCAAGTTTTTTCCGGAGAATATCATTCGGTATTTAAAGGAAGAGGAATGGAATTCTCTGAAGTCCGTGAATACCAGATTGGTGACGATGTTCGGAATATTGATTGGAACGTCTCTGCCCGCTTCGGTCATCCTTTTATCAAAATATTTGAAGAGGAACGCGAGCTTACCGTAATGTTGATCGTTGATTTAAGCGGTTCTCAATATTTTGGAAGTGCAGCTTCAACCAAACAGCAGATAGCTGCTGAGATCAGCGCTATTCTGGCTTTCTCTGCTTTGAAAAACAACGATAAAGTCGGACTCATTCTCTTCACAGATAAAATCGAAAAATTTATTCCTCCGAAAAAATCTAAATCGCATACGCTTCGGATCATTAGTGAAGTCCTCTCATTTGAACCTACCGGGAAAGGGACGAACATTCGTGGAGCTTTAGAGTATTTTAATAAAGCGATAAAGAAAAGAAGTATCGCATTTCTTATTTCGGATTTTCAAGATTCAGGTTACGATAAAATATTGCGCATGGTTGGAAAGAAGCATGATTTTATCGGTATAACGTTATTAGATGAGCGGGAACAAAAAATTCCTCCGATGGGATTAGTTCGTTTTGTTGATCCTGAAACCGGGAAAGAAAAGACATTGGATACAAGTGATGCCTCATTTCAGTTCTGGCTGCATCACCAAAGAGAAAAATTCCGCAATGAACAAAAATCACTTTTTCTTTTAAGTAAACTCGACGGAATTACCATAAACACAAGTGAGTCGTATATTAAACCGTTGGTTAATTTTTTCAGAATGCGCGAGAAACGATGGTAAAGCGGGTTAAGTTAGTTTTTTCACTTCTTCTTTTTACTTCTTTTAGTTTTTCTCAGCAAGTAGAAAGCAAAGTAACGGTTGATTCAACAAATTATTTAGTTGGTGACTACATTAACTATCTGGTGGAGCTTTCCGCGCCGAAGAATGTGGAATTCTTTTTCCCATCCATTAAAGATTCGCTGAACAAGCTTGAATTCATCGAACAGCTTCCTCTTCGGAAAAAAGAAGAAAATGGAAAAAATACTTTTATTTATCATTTCATTTTGGCAGGGTATGATTCCGGTTTAGCTACAATTCCTTCTTATTCGATTCCTTTTAAAACTCCAAAGGACACGAGTTTTTCTGTCTTAACAACCGATTCGATAAACTTAGTTATTCACACGCTTCCGGTAGATACAACAAAAGAGGCGAAAGATATCAAAGAACCGATCGTCATTCCGTTTAATTGGTTGGAATTGCTGTTTTGGATAACAACTGTGGTGCTTGTTGTCGCATTAATATATTTCATTTACAAAAAATTTCTTAAACGAAAAGATCAAGGCGAAGAAGAAATTGAAATTCAAAAAACCCCTTATGAAATTGCTTTAAATTCGCTTGATGATTTGGAAGCGAAAAAACTTTGGCAAAGCGGAAAAGTAAAAGAATATCATACGGAAATTACCGAGATCATCCGAACGTATTTTGAAAAACGATTTTTACTCCCGGCTTTGGAATTAACTACTGATGAAACGCTCAAACTTTTAAAAGTAAAAAGTGAAACTTCGAAAATTATTCCCCTCACAAAAGAGTTTCTACAAAATGCGGATATGGTAAAATTTGCAAAGTTCATCCCGCTGAATGAAATTAATGAAACAATGCTCAAGCAGGCAAGACAAATTGTTACGGTAACCATACCGGTTGTTAAGGCGGAACAAAATAACGGTGAGCAAAATGTTTAATTTCGGAGCCTCGTTTGCTTATCCGCTTGTGCTGTGGTTGTTGTTGGTGATCCCGGTTTTCATTTTTCTTTATTACAAAAAGATGAAAAGGGTAGAGCCATCAATCGTTTATTCAAACGTTGGGTTATTTGATAAAAGGAAAAGTAGTTGGAAAGAAAGATTTTCCGATACTCCGATCTATTTGCGCATGTTGGTTTTTACCGTTTTGATCATTGCACTTGCAAGACCACAGAGCTTTTCGAGCGGAGAAAATGTTTATACGGAAGGAATTGATATTGTGCTTGTGCTTGATATTTCCGGCAGCATGCTCGCCGAGGATTTTAAGCCAAACAGAATGGAAGCGGCAAAAAAAATAACACAGGATTTTATTTCCGGCAGAACTTCGGATCAGATCGGATTGGTAATTTTTTCGCGCGATGCTTTTACTCAATGTCCGTTGACAATTGATTATGCCGTGTTAAGTAATCTACTTAAAGAAGTTAAAAGCGGAATGATTGAAGACGGAACGGCAATCGGTAATGCAATTGGAAATGGTGTGAACCGCCTTAAAGATTCTAAAGCAAAAAGCAAGGTAATGATCTTGCTGACGGACGGAGTAAGTAATGCTGGCGAAATTGATCCTCTAACCGCAGCAGAACTCGCCAAGAATTATGGAATAAGAGTTTATACAATTGGCATTGGAACTATAGGGCAAGCACCGTATCCATTTCAAACTCCTTTCGGCACCAGGTACCAAATGGTTCCTGTTGAAATTGATGAGGGGGTACTTCGTTCAATTGCGCAAACTACGGACGGAAAATATTTCCGCGCAACCGGGAACAAAAAACTTGAAGAGATCTATCAAGCGATTGACAAACTTGAGAAAACAAAATTTGAAGTAACTTCTTACAAGAATAAGAAAGAACTTTACTTCCCATGGCTTTGGAGCGGTTTGTTCCTCTTGCTGCTTGAAGTAGGTTTATCAAAAACAATTTTTAGAAAACTCCCTTAAAGGAAAAGAAAACTTTTATGTTTCGATTTGCTCATCCGGAATATTTGCACATGTTATACCTTTTACCGGTATTGGCTGTGCTCTCTTTCTTTTATTTGAGGAAGAAAAAATCACTCCTAAAGAAATTTGCGGATGAACGAATCCATGATGTTTTATTTGGAATAAAAAGCTTTTATATGGAGTCAATAAAGTTTGGGTCTGTGATCTTTGGAATTGCATTATTGATACTGTCTCTGGCGCGACCGCAAATAGGTAACCGCGTTGAAGAAGTGAAGCAAATCGGAATTGATGTTTATATTCTTCTCGATATTTCGGCGAGCATGAAAGCCGAAGATCTTAAACCAAGCAGGTTAGAAAAAGCAAAAAATGAAATTGCCATGTTGATTAGAAAACTGCAGGGGGATAGAATCGGTTTAATTATTTTTGCGGGCGATGCTTATGTGCAATTTCCGCTAACGACAGATTATTCAGCCGCAAATCTTTTCCTTTCCACGGTTGATGTAAATTCAATTCCTCAGCAGGGAACAGCAATCGCATCGGCAATTAATTTGGCTGCTAAATCATTCGACTCGAAAGCGGCAACGAAAAAAGTTATCGTTATCATTACCGACGGTGAGGATCATGAAGGCGATATTGATAGCGCTGTGAAAGACGCCGCTGATAAAGATATGCTAATTTACACGATTGGAATGGGATCTCCATCAGGAGCGCCGATTCCCGTATACGGCACAAATAATAACCGTGTGGGATTTAAGCTGGACGCGGATGGAAATACCGTTTTAACAAAACTTGATGAGGCAACTCTTCAGCAAATTGCCTCAAATGGCAGGGGCAAATACTATCTGGCTTCAAGTTATCAAAACGAATTAGATATGATTTACAACGATCTTTCTGCACTTGAAAAAACCGAATATGGTTCAAAACGGATTACTGATTTTGACGACAAGTATTTTTATTTTCTTATCCCTGCCTTGTTGTTTTTAGTTGTTGAACTGTTTCTTACCGAGCGGAAATCAAAATTTTTAATGCAAATATTAAAACGAAATGTTTAAATGAACTATGCTTCGCTAAAATATTATTCTGTAGTTGTTCTTTTGCTTGCTCTTTCCAATAGCGGGTATAGTCAATCGCTCCGTTCATTAAATAATGATGGAGTTGAGCAGTTCAATCAGAAAAAATTTGGCGACTCGGAAATCAATTTCCGGAAAGGAATTGAAAAAGATTCAGCTGCCGTTATTCCTTATTTCAATTTGGGAGATTCGTATTATAAACAGAAAAAGTACGATGAAGCGATGAAAGCTTATCAATCCGTCCTCTCGAAAACTAAAGATAAGGAGTTGAAAGGAAAGGCTTTTTACAATATCGGGAACAGCTTGCTCGAAAACGATAAATTGAAAGAAAGCATTGAGGCTTATAAAAACTCGCTGAAAATGAATCCGAAAGACGATGAAGCAAAATATAATTTATCCTATGCTCTTAAGAAATTGCGGCAAGAGGAAAATCAAAAGAAGCAGGATAAAAAGGACGATAAACAAAAAGACAAGCAGAATAAAGATCAGAAGAAGAAAGACGATAAGCAGAACAAAGACGATATGAATAAAGATAAGAACGATAAACAGGATCAGCAAAACAAAAATCAAGATGATAAAAAAGACAAAGGCAAACAGCAGCAACAACCACAAAAACAAAAAATTTCTAAAGATCAAGCTGAACAGATATTAAATGCCTTGAAGGAGAACGAAAAAAACATGCAAAAAAAATTGAGAAAGAAAGTCGGCGAAAATGTTAAAGTTGAAAAAGATTGGTGATTAAATAGTTGAAAGTTGAAAGTGAAAAGTTGAAAGTGAAGAGTAGAAAATAATGAGACTGAAGAAAGCCTTGTCGGTAATTGTTTTAATGGTGGCAATTTTTCCATTGGGAATTTTCTGCCAATCCTTTACCGCTTCCACCAGCAGCACTAAAGTTGGCGAGGGAGAACAATTTGAAGTCACGTTTACCTATTCAGGTACAGAAATGAATTCAATTGGAAATTTTCAACCTCCGAATTTTAATTCTTTCCTAATTCTCTCAGGTCCGAATCAATCCTCAAACATGCAAATAATTAATGGCGCAGTCTCCGGTTCGCGTGCTTTTACTTATTATTTGCAGCCTCGATCTGTTGGCAAATTTACTATCGGAAGCGCAGCAATTTCCGTCAAAGGACAAACGCTAAAATCAGACCCCCTTCCAATTGAAGTTGTTAAAGGAGGCACTCCTCAACAGTCGAAAAAAACGCAAGGCGGTCAAGACGTCTCATCAAAGGAAATTAGCGAAAACGTTTTTATACGTGCCCTTGTAGATAAAAACTCAGTGTATCAAGGTGAACAAGTTACCGTTACGTATAAGCTTTATACAAGGTTGAATATTCAGTCTCCGCAGGTATCGAAACTTCCCTCGTATCAAGGATTTTGGTCTGAAGAAATTGAAACGTCAAATCAAATTACGTTCGCACGTGAAAATTATGAAGGGAAAGTATTTAATGTTGCCGTTCTCAAGCGGGCAGCATTATTCCCGACTCAAACCGGCGAATTATCAGTTACTCCTTTTGAATTGAAAATTCCCGTTCTTATTCAACGGAAGAAAAGATCGAATAGTCCTTTCGATAATTTTTTTGATGATCCGTTTTTTGGAAGAACTGAATCAGTTGAGTACACGGCTAAATCCAATACGGTGAAAGTAAAAGTTTTACCTCTTCCACAGACCACCTTATCGTCCTTTACCGGTGCGGTCGGGGATTATACACTTCAAACTTCGGTGGATAAGAAAATTGTAAGGCAGAACGAGCCAGTCACTTTAAAAGTGATGGTAAGCGGCGAAGGGAACATCAATTTATTGGATCCTCCGCAAATGCAAATACCAAACGGATTTGAAAAGTATGAACCAAAAATTTCCACCAATGTTTCGAGAGGCGGTGTAATTAGCGGGAAAAAGAATTTTGAATTGTTAGTTATTCCCCGTGTTTCCGGAAACTTTGAAATTCCTGCAATGCAATTCACTTTTTTTAATCCCCGAAAGAAAATATATCAAACCGAATCTTCTCCGGCTTATCAAATTATTGTGGAACAGGGAAGCGCTGAGTATTCTGGCGGAACAAGTGGATTATCGAAGGAAGAAATTAAACTGCTTAGTCAGGATATTCGTTTTATTAAAACTGATTTTAGCGATGTAACAAAGAAGATCAAACCGGTTGAGAACTCACTTCTTGTTGATTTAGGTCTCTACTCGCTGCCATTACTGGTGTTGCTGGGATTTCTCTTCTGGAAACAAAAGCAAGAAAAACTTTCCGGAAACATCACTCTGTTAAAAAATTTGCGTGCGGAAAAAATTGCCAAAGCCAGATTGAAAACTGCCGCAAAATATTTAAAGGAGCAAAACGATACTCTGTTCTTTGCAGAAATATCCCTGGCGGTCTATGGATACCTCGAAGATAAACTATCTATAAATAAAGCTGACTTTACCGTTGAAGCTGCTATTTCGAGACTACTAATTAATGAAGTTGATGAGGATATGATAGCTGAGATGAGATTTATTTTAGAAAAATGTGAGTTCGTTCGTTTTGCTCCATCTCAAAATATTTTAGAAGATATGAACCTTTTATACAAACGCACCGCAGCATTGATCGCTTTGTTAGAAGCAAAAATATTATTGAAAAGAGGGACAAAATGAGGAAATTCATCTTTTTTTGTCTCTTTCTTCCGACAGTGCTGGGGTTTTCCCAATCTCTTGAGCAAAAATTGAAAGAGGGAAATCAATTTTACAAATCCGGAAATTATAATGAAGCCATTACAGCTTATGAAACTGCTTTGCATGATGGATATCATGGCAGTTCGCTATTTTATAATTTAGGAAACGCCTATTACAGAACAGGGAAATTCGGGCTATCAATTTTATACCTCGAAAAAGCATCTCAACTTTCACCGGACGATGAAGATATCCGGCATAATTTGGCAATCGCAAATTCAAAAATTGTTGATAGAGTTGATGTTGTTCCGAAATTCTTTTTGTTCGCCTGGTGGGAGGCGATGCAAAATTTATTTCATCCGTCGGGCTGGAAGGTTTTTATATTTATCGTTTATCTCGTCCTCCTTATTGTGATGGGAATATTTTTTACAACAAGAAAATCGTCAACAAAAAAATATTCGTTCTTCGGCGGAGCTGCAATACTTGTTCTTTTTTCTCTAAGTGTCGTTTTGTTCTTAACGAAGCAGCATCAAGCTGAAAATTATCATTATGGAATTGTTTTGGAGCAAACGGTAAACGTCAAATCTTCTCCAGATGAAAAAAGTTCGGATACGTTTATTCTCCACGAAGGAATTAAAATTAAAGTTGAGGATAAATTGGAAGGGTGGAACAAAATCCGCCTCTCCGACGGAAAACTCGGATGGGTTGAATCTTCAACTCTCGGGAGAATTTAGTCATCAATTTTTGTTCTTGTTCTTTTCAAGAAGTTCATTAAATTAGTTCACCAAAAAATTGGTAAAAAAAATCAATAATCAATTCATCTATAAGAAAGGTTTCTCTGTGAAAAATATTGTTTTAAGTCTCGTGTTTTTATTTGTCGTTTCTTTAGGCGTTCAGGCTCAATCAACTTCCCCGAAGAAAGAGAAAGCTGCTACCACAACAACAGCTGCAACAAACAATAAAACCACAAAAGTAAAAGCTAAAATGGACAAAAAGTCAACTAAAAAAGCTTGTACCGATGCATCAGAAAAAAGCTGCTGCGGTGAAGCTGAAAAAGGCTGCGCTGATTCTAAATAAGGTATTACAGTGGTTTCATCTCCGAGGTGAAACCACTCCTTTTTTCGCTTTGCAATCCTTTCTTCCTCTCCCTATCTTTCAAATATGAATTCCAAAAAATATAACAACACCAAACTCGCATTAAGTATCAGCCAGAGCATTATAACTTTTATCTTACTGTTCATTTTTGTAAAAACCGGGTTGAGCAGCTCAGTTGAAAATTACTTGTCGGGTTCTACACAAAATGATTATCTCTTATTTTTGCTTTATCTAATTACAACCGGATGTTGTTTTGCTCTATTATTTTTTCCGTTTTCATTTTACGGTGGATTTATTTTGGAGCATAAGTATCAACTTTCAAATCAAACTTTCTTCCAATGGATTTGGGAGGGAACAAAGGGAATTCTCATCTCGCTTATCATCGGGCTGCCCATTTTGCTTTTCTTTTTTTATATGATCCGGAAATTCGGAGAAAACTGGTGGCTTCCGTTTGCAGTTTTTCTTTTTCTTGTTTCCGTTGTGTTAGCCCGGATCGTTCCGGTGTTTATTCTACCGCTCTTTTATAAAATCGTTCCGCTTGAAAATGTGGAACTGAAGGAACGGATTATTCGACTGGCGGGAATTGCCAAAATGAAAATTGAAAATGTGTTTTCGTTCAACATGAGCAAAACTACTAAAAAAGCGAATGCTGCTTTTACCGGGCTTGGAAAATCGAAGCGCGTTCTACTTGCTGATACTTTACTTGAGAATTACTCCTTAGATGAAGTTGAAACCGTCTTAGCGCATGAATTTGGTCATTATAAGAAGAAACATAGTATAAAAAATATTTTGTTCGGCACCTTGTTCAGTTTTTTAACTTTGTTTTTGATTGCAAAACTTTATTCTTTTTCATTGCCGTTTTTTAATGCTGAAAAACTGACTCAAATTTTTGTTCTGCCGGTTTTGGCTTTGTGGGGAATGTTGATTTCTTTATTGATCCAACCTGTCTCAAATATTATTTCCCGGAAGTTTGAATATGAAGCGGACGAATTTGCCGTTACAACTACCGGGAAACATGAAGCATTTTTAAACACTCTTGATAAACTAACCAAGCAAAATTTGGGAGATAGAGAGCCGCATCCCTTTGTCGAATGGTTTTTCTATAGTCATCCTTCGATCAATAAAAGAAAAAATGCGATCCTTTCATTTATAAATAATAACGTTGAGAAAATATGATCACATACATTAAACTTTTCTTAGTTACTCTGCACCTTATGTTTTGTTCTACGCTTGCATTGATAAGTGCGATTTTCGACAGAAGCAACAGAACTTATTTTTGGATTTCACGGCTATTATCCTACGGTGGGCTTTTCTTAAGCGGAATAAAACTTACCACAAGCGGATTGGAAAATTTTGATAAATCAAAACCTCATGTCTATGTTTCCAATCACTCAAGCATGTACGACATTTTAGCCATGCAAGCATCTTTCCCTGACGATGCTGTTATAATCTTTAAAAAAGAACTTGCAAAAATTCCCATCTTCGGTTGGGCGCTGCAATTAGGTCCCTACATTGTTATTGATAGACAAAAAGCCGACAGGGCAATGGAAAGTTTGGATCGCGCGAAACAAACAATTATAAATGAAGGTATCTCGGTATTAGTCTTCGCTGAAGGAACACGAAGCAAAAGCGGTGAAGTAATGCCGTTTAAGCGGG
>MNVA01000186.1 GCA_001871325.1 Ignavibacteria bacterium CG1_02_37_35 | reverse complement strand
GTTCTACTGTTAATAATGCCCAATAAAACGTCTTCAGAGGTGTTAGAGACTCCAAATATTTTAGAACCAGCAGCGGCAATTGAAGATTTACCACCAAGTAAACTAGTCAAACCCCCGAACGCGCTCTGAGTATCCGGAGGAATCATAATAGTTGCTGTTGCTTTGTATTGATTAGATATTAAAAACGTTATCCCGGTGGTTATAACAGCAATGGAAAAAAGATTTATGAAAAGAAACTTCTTCCATTTGTAAAGAATATATATATAATCTGAAAAACCTGCTGTTTTTTTCATTTCGTTCATTATTTACTCTAAAAAATTATAAAATTAAGAAAATTGATAAGAGCCTACTTTTACTTCTTAAACTGTATTACCAATAACAATACCGTTGCTAACGCCGTAACAATACTGCTTATTGCCATCACTCTATCCAAATAATAACTAAAGGTTCGTACCGGTTCTTTCGGAAGCCAGATAAAATCTCCAGGCTCGATGGTGTATGAAACATCTTTTTCTACTTTTGTCCAACTTCTGCTTTTCCCTTTAATTAAATAGATATCTTCTTTCGCGTTTTGTCCTTTTCCACCAGCCTTGGCGATATAATAATCAATTCCTTTGTCGGCTGTAAAACCAATATATCCGGGGTTGTACACCTGACCAAACACATAGACTAAATTTAATTTTTCGGGAATATTAATATAATCACCGTTTCGCACGGAAAATTTACTTGCAGCAGAAGCGGTATCGCTTATTGTTGTAAAATCAATAACACCGTTGCCTCTTATAAAGCGAAGTTTATTATCAATGAGTAACGAGAGAGAGTCTTCGGGATTTATTTCCGCCATACGATTCATAAGAAATTGATCAAGTTCTTCCGAAAAAAGAGTTGACTTAAACACATTTGCACCTCTTAGCAGTTCTGCCCTGGCTAAATCTGCGGAAGGTAAAAATCCACCGGCTTTTTCAATAACTTCTTTTAATGTCGAGGAACCTTTGGAAATGGCGATTGTTCCCGGTCTATAAACCTCACCGGCAACGGTAACGGTATAATCCCTTCGAAACGTTTCAACCCCAATAATGGAGATTCTATCGCCTCTCTTCAATAAAGGATTGTCGGAAATAGTAACGGTAAATTTTGTTTCCTTTTCACCGGATGCATCAAGTCTGCTAATTTCAGCGGAAGTAACTTTATCAAATCCTTCATCAATTCCACCGGCAAAAAGGAGAGCATCTTCTAATCTATCGCCTTCAACAAATTGAAACTTAACAGTTTGATTATTCCCCCAAGAGGAAGCATTTCTATTAATTGCGCCGGTAATAAATACAAAATTTCTTTCTCGGTCATTAAAAGGGAAGATTATGACATCGTCGTTTTGGAGATAAGGATTTTGCGAATAATCTCCGGTTAATCTATATTTTTCCAAATCTATAGTTAAAATTTGCCCGCTTACTCTTTTAATTTTGATCTCTCTTTTGGTAAAATCCGCCAGCTGTTTAAAAACCATTTCCTTCTGTTCGGCGCTTGCTGTTGTCCCAACTCTTTCACTTTTTGCAACGTTGAATATTCTTGTTACAAACTGATCAACTCGTTCCCCGATTACAGCGGGAAAAGAACCGCTAACGATAAAATCTCCCCCGATTGTTACGCTTATTGTACTTTGTCTTGGGGTTGTATCAAAATTAAATTCGTTTTTGTTTTGGGGCAGTATGTAGCTTTGAAAGAGTAAGACTACTGTGAGAAGAGCTGTTTTCGCCATTTTTTTTTTCTGCATAGAATAAACTTGTTTTTATTAATAGGTTCAAAGTTAATGATAAATTTTAAAATATTTACGGTTAATTTTCCCCCTAAACTAAATAATTTAATCTTTTCGCTGTTTTTCTGTGGCATGTCTCCGATCGATGTATTCCTCCCAATTTTGATCCAAAACAAAAATAAAAAAAACTATTGACTTTGTGTAAAAAAAAAGTAAAATTAGTCGTGAAGTTTTATTTATTCTTAAACTTCCACTTACAGTTAGGCGTCTAATTAATTAAGGAATTTTTTTAATAAAAATTTTGTTATCTTATTTAGAAAGAAAAGGAAAACTATAGACCATTTGATACCTTGAGTAATGTTCAATAAAAACAAACAAAAGGTGATACTATGCTAACTGTAAAATCAAAAATGGAAAATCCGTTGGCTGATCTTATCAGCGATGACATTTACCAGCTCTTGAATGATCACGGACTTATTGATGAAAAATCGGTTCGTGACTATAAAATCCGGAAAAAGTTCAGAACGCTTCGCACAAGTAAAATTAGTGCAGGAGATGCTATTGACTCTATTAGGGAAGAATATCCTTACCTTCAATTTGACACCATAAGAAAAATTGTCTACCAGTTGAGTAAGTAATTATTGACAATATGCTTTTGAAGTTCTATATTTTCAGTGTCTTTCTTGCAGATTTCTCCCCTGGTCTGCAAGATTATACAGACAACCCAGTGTTTTCCCCGACACTGGGTTTTTATTTTTTTTAATTTAGAAGGACAAGCATGGCAAAATCCGTTAAAAAAAAAGGAAGTACAAAAGTATCAAAAGTTTTGACTTCTCCTTTTAGTATTTATTGGTCAAGAATAAACTATTTAATTTTAGCATTAGGCATAATTCTCTCGGTGCTTGGTTATTACTTTTTATCCATAAAACCCTGGAACAGCACTTCAGCGCTTTATTTGGGTCCGGTGATTCTTATTCTCGTCTACTTAGTTTTTTTCCCGCTCTCAATATTGTTTAGGAAGAAAGAATCATCGCCCGGACAGGAACCAAAGTAACGTGTTGCTTGCAAAAGTTAAAGGGAATGTAGTTTCAACTCAGAAGAACGAACACCTTAACGGAAATAAATTGATGGTCGTTCATAAAATTGACCTTGAGGGAAATTTTATCGGAAAACAAGATGTTGTAGCAATTGACTTGATTGATTCGGGGATTGGAGATACCGTTCTTCTTGTTCAAGAAGGTGACGCGGTTCAACAAATTTTAGGACATAAAAACGCTCCGGTTCACTCAATTATCGTGGCTATTGTAGATAAAATTGATTATTTAAAACCAAAAGAATAATTTTGCCGGGAACAACTTTTCAAGATTTTGCCCAACTTAGATTTCTTCTTTCGATTGACGGAATTGGTCCGGTAAAAATTAGAAATCTCCTCTCCTCGTTTCATTCGATTGATAACATTTTAGAAGCGGATCCATCGGCGCTATCAGATGTTGAAGGAATTGGAATTTTTCTTTCAAAAAAATTATCTGAAGCAAAAAAAACTCTCCCTGCCTCGTTCTCAAAATTTGAAAAAGAATTTTCCGCACTCCAGGCACACGATGTTAGAGCTGTATCTTTTTTTGATAAGGAATACCCTGACCTTTTGAAAAAAATTTATGACCCCCCGATGATCTTATATGTGAAAGGAGAATTTACTGTAAAGGATGATTTTCCCATAGCCATTGTTGGAACAAGGCAACCGACCACATACGGCAAAATACAAGCAGACAAATTTTCTTCTGAATTAGCTTCACAAGGCATTACCATTGCAAGCGGATTGGCTAGGGGAATTGATTCCGTTGCGCATGAAGCTGCATTAAAAACAAACGGAAGAACCATCGCCGTGCTCGGCTGCGGAATAAATGTTATCTATCCTCCCGAAAATAAAAAGTTGTACGATAAAATTCCAAACAGCGGTTTATTGATCAGTGAATTTCCTTTAGGAACAAAACCAGATGCACAGAATTTTCCATCCCGGAACAGAATCATTTCCGGGTTGAGCCTCGGATGCATTGTTGTTGAATCCGGCGTTCTTGGCGGAGCGCTTCAGACAGCAGAGTTTGCATTGGATCAAGGAAGAGAAGTTTTTGCGATCCCCGGTAATTTGGGTGTGAAACAAGCTGAAGGTTCGAACACCCTCATTCAGCAAGGAGGAGCTAAACTTGTTAGGAATCCGGAAGATATCCTTGTTGAACTCGAGCTAAAATTGAAACCTGTCATAGGAAAATCAATCCCTAAACCGCATGTGGACATAAATCTTTTTGAACAAAAAATTCTCACCGTTCTTGAGGACAAAGAAATGCAGATTGATAACATTGCAACTCAAACCGGACTTTCAACTTCCGACTGCTTAGTCAATTTACTTACGCTTGAGTTTAAAGGATTAGTAAAACAACTCCCCGGAAAAATGTTTGTACTAATTTAATTATAACTTAAGCAAGAAAAATCCAACTTGATCACCTCTCCCTGTCTCATTCAGTATTCTTGTTTCCTTCTCGAATTTCTCCATTTGCAGATGTGTAAAAATCGAATTGTCGGGATTGACGAAGTAAGAAAGATCATCCATTAAGGGAATATCTTGTCCATACTGCTCGCTTCCATATAGTTGAATACTGCGGGAATCATAGATTGTTTTTTTTATAACAAATCCATACATCTCTGCCAAATAATGCAAACTTTTAAGCGAATGATTAAAAAAATGTCTCGGGGCTTCCAATGCAAACCAATTTTCTTTGTAATGCTCCCATGCATAAGAAGTGCAGATAGGGATACGAATAAATAAGTATTTCCCAGGATCAAGCATAGTTGCCAGTTTCTTAAATACCGCGTGCTGATCTGCCAGATGTTCCAACGAATGATGCATCATTATCAAATCAAATTTTTCATTCATCTCAAAAAGACTTTTCTTTAGAATTTTAACACCATTAGAGTAATGAATATCTTTCTCAATAAATGCATCGATGCCTGTCAAATTATCAAAGCCGGCATTTCCCATTCTATAAAGTAGTTTTCCTATACCGCTGCCAACATCAAGAATGCTGCTGGATAATGTGACGTTCATTTCATTTAACCATGAGATGTATGTAGGAGTGCCATATTGGGAGAAGATTATTTTTCCAACGAAAGAAGGAATTCCAAACGAGTAGCGATCTCTATAAACATTTAATTTTTTCTTGATAAATTTTTCTCTCGGTAGTTGGAATGAAAAATATTTAGCAGGATAATACGGAGAAAGATCGTTGGGGGGATTTGTTAATTGTAAACAACCACAAGATGAGCATTGGCAGTAGATAAATGTATCGCGTGTTCCGAATTGCATTTCGCGGACATTATAAAATTGATTCCCCTTTTCGTTTCCGCAAATTTTACAGGAATACTCCATTTAATATTTCTTTTTATCTTTCCAGAGAAACTTTAACCATTCGAATATTTTTTTCTCTTGCCCGATTTCTTTAGGAAAATAATATTGCGTTCCTTTCATCTCCTCGGGAAAATAATTTTCTTCAACAAAGTGATTTTTAAACTCATGTGCATATTTATATGCTTTGCCGTAACCAAGCTTTTTCATTAATGCAGTTGGGGCATTTCTCAAATGAAGCGGAACTTTGTAGAAAGGTTTCAGCTCAACGTCATGTAATGCTTTTTCTATAGCCACATAAGAGGCGTTACTTTTTGCCGAAGAAGCCAAATAGGTTACCCCTTGAGCAAGAATAATTCTCGCTTCAGGCATCCCGATTTTTGAAACAGCGGAGAAGCATGCTTCCGCGAGCAATAATGCATTTGGCGATGCGTTTCCAATATCTTCCGAAGCCAGTACTATCATTCTTCTGGCAATAAAAAGCGGGTCTTCACCCCCGGCTAACATTCTCGCCATCCAATATAACGCTGCATCAGGATCGCTTCCCCGAATACTTTTGATGAATGCAGAAATTAAGTTGAAGTGTTCTTCTCCGTCTTTGTCATATAAAATATTTTTCTGCTGCACCACATTTTCAAAAACTTCTTTTGTTAAAGCGATTTTCTCTTTCCCTTTCTCTTGAAGAACTGCCGCTTCAAGAATGTTTAACATTGTTCGCGCATCTCCGCCGGAAAGATAAAGGAGAAAATCTTTATCAATAATATTTATAGGAAAGGATGAAAGTATTTCGTCTTTATGTAAAGCCGAATCAATAATGTTTTCAAGGTCTTCTTTTTCTAATTCATTTAAAGTGAAAATCCGCATCCGGGAGCGTAAAGCGGAGATCACTTCAAACGAAGGATTTTCTGTAGTCGCTCCGATCAACGTTAGCAAGCCTGATTCAACAGCGCTTAACAACGCATCCTGCTGAGCTTTGTTAAAGCGGTGAATTTCATCAATGAACAAAATTGTTTTTTTATGGAATTGACGGTTCTTGGTTGCAGACGCTATGATTTCTCTTATCTCTTTTACGCCTGAAGAGACTGCGTTAATTTGGAAGAAATCAGATTTAGTGTTCAGCGCAATTAATTTAGCGATGGTCGTTTTACCGGTACCGGGAGGACCCCACAAAATAAAGGATGAAAGCGAGTCTGTCTCAATCATTAAGCGGATCGGTTTACCTTTTCCCAAAAGATGATGCTGCCCAAAAAAAGAATCGAGACCGGTCGGTCTTACACGTTCGGCTAAAGGGGTGTTCAAGTCTGATCGGGTGGTATTCACTTACTGCTTTTCAATCTTAATTACGATCTCGTTTTTTTTGCCCATCGAGTATTTTTCTCGTGCAACGCGTTCAATTTTTGCGGGAATTTTTTTCAAGAGCGAATCATTTTCAGCGGAAATTATTTTGTTTTCTGCTTCCAATTTTTCCACTTCGGCTTTTAGTGAGTCAACTTCACTTTTTATTTTGATGTATTTCATTATTCCGGTTTCGTTAAAAGTGAGATAAGCAAATCCCGCAAAAGCGATAGTAAAAAATATTACCAAAAGAATTTTTTGTTTTGAAATCTTTGCTTTCATGCAAGTGCAAGGGTTACAATTTTTTCAACTAATTGCGGAAATGAAATTCCTACCGCTAAGGCTGCTTTGGGAAGCAAACTCGTAGAAGTCATTCCGGGTAAAGAATTCACTTCGAGGCAGAAAAATTTACCTGCATCATTTAAGCGAAAATCTGTGCGCGCATAACCACGGCATCCGAGCGACACAAATGCGCGTTGTGTTTGTTCTTGAATTTCTAATGCTAACGCTTCGGGCAGGTCAGCGGGAACAATGTATTCGCTCATTCCTTTCGTGTATTTACATTCGTAATCATACAACGTGTGCTTCGGGCGGATTTCTAAAACCGGAAGAACTCTGTCGGATATAATTCCAACCGTTAATTCCCTGCCGTGAATAAATTCTTCTATTAACGTTTTATCTGAGTATTGAAATGAAAGAGTTAATGCGCTTTTTATATCTTCTTCTTTCTCACAAACGGTCAATCCAAATGTTGAGCCTTGATCGTTCGGCTTTATGATAAGCGGAAAGGTAAATTTCTCATTTATCCTTCGAAGAACAGTTTCGTAAGAAAAATTTTTCTCAATCATAAATCCATCGGGAACAGAAATGCCATGATCGCGCATAACAATTTTAGACATCATCTTATCCATCGTTAAAGCGCTCGCCAAAACATCCGAACCTGTGTATTTAATGTTTCGTAATTCGAGCAGGGACTGAATGATTCCGTCCTCGCCCCATCTCCCGTGCAGTCCGAGAAACGCAACTTCAATTTTATCAAACAAAGGAGAATTAACCGCTTCGAGGTAATTACGCGCAGAGACAGGGAATAAATCCTTATCAGAAAAAAAATCTTCTACTCGTTCGGGTTGATTTTTTCCATACGCGGGGTCAATTAACGTTACCGAATAACCAACCTCCAAAAGCGCATGGTAAATCCCTTTACTTGAGTGTTTTGAAACTTCCCTTTCAGCGGAAGCTCCCCCTAAGAGGAGTGCAACATTAAATTTCTTTTTATCCATGGTGTTTTAAAATGCAATAACTTTTTCTATTATAAAAATTTGAGTTTAATACTTGTTCTTTTCATCTAACTTTATTCCATAATTTTTTTCAGCTAAAGAGTAAAGCGCTTCAAGTTTGTGTTTTGGTAGTTCCTTAATGCCGCCAAGTTTACTTGCAACAAACAGGGTTTTCGCCGTATGTTCTAATTTTTCCATTCTAAAATATGCCTGCTTCAAATTAACACCAACAGAAACAGCTCCGTGATTTTCCAACAAAAAAACATTCGCATAATCTATATGTTGTTTTAAACTTCCCGGCAGCTCATCAGTTGAAGGAGTGGCGTATTTGCAAAGAGGAATTCTTCCCAGTGTTAAAACCACTTCAGGAAAAATTGGGCGGTCTAAAGATTCCCTGGTGGAAGCAAATGCGGTCGCATATACCGGATGTGCATGAACTACTGCTCTTACATCTTTTCTAAATTGATAAATGAATAAGTGGAGTTTGTTTTCAGTTGAAATTTTCCCGGCTCCGTTTATGATCTCACCGTTCATGTTAATTTCTAAGATGTCGTTAGCAGTTACATCCCCCTTGCAAACGGCAGAGCGGGTAATAAGAATGGTTCCGCTGCGAGTTTTTAATGATAAATTACCGTCGTAGGCAGAAACAAAATTCTTTTCATAAACCTTTCGGCAATATGCGATTAACTCTTCGTGCTGCTGCATCTATTTTCAAACTTTTCCATTAATTTCATATTAGCTAAGCCATCTTCACCGGTAACCAGAGGTCGTTCATTTTTTATAAAAGATTTTGTAACCGACTTTAACAAACGGTAGAGTTTATTCGCTCTTTTCCGAAAGACTTTTTTCCCTTCTCCCTCAAGGAGAATACTTAATTTTGAAGAGCCATAACGGGCGCTAATAAGTCCGTCCAAACTGACCGCTCCTTTTGTCCCGATGATCTCTAATCTATTGAATGACTTTGGAGCGCAATACGCAACTTGAAAATGTCCGTATCCGCCCTTTTCAAATTTTACAATACCTGAAGCAAAATCTTCAACTTCGGATTTATAAATAAGACTTTCATTCACGCCGTTAACCTCAACAATTTCTCCGCATAGAAACCTCATTAAATCGAGCAGGTGCGTTCCCAAATCCCGAACCGCTCCTCCGCCTGCCGCCGCTTTATTATAACGGAAGTTATCACGCGGGATCAAATTAACATTAAACTCGGCGTTGATATAAAGAATTTTCCCAAGTAATGAAGCCTCGATAATAGCTTTTGTTTTTTCTACAAGCGGATGGAAACGGTACACGAAATCAACTGCAAACTGCACGCCGTTTTCTTTACAAACACGAACCATCTCTTCCGCTTGAGTTGATGTAATTGAGACTGGTTTTTCACAGAGAATGTGTTTTTTTGCCTTTGCCGCTTGTAAGACTTGCTCATAATGATTTGCATTTGCGCTTGCGATGTAAACCACATCAATATCCGATTGAAGGAACTCATCAAAATTATTGAATGATTTGGGAATGAGGAATTTTTCTGATAATGTTTTTGCACGCTTTGCATCGCGGCTAAAGATGGCATTGACCTTCGATCTCGGGAGCAAATTAAATGTTGGAAGAATTGCTGTCTCAGTAAATTTTCCGCATCCGGCAATTCCCCATTTCAATTTTTTCGAAATCCGTTTTGTTATTCCAAGCATATTATTTTTTTACAACCAATTTTTTAAAATGAAGATTTAATTTTTTCATCAAGAGATTGATCGGTTTTGAGTTCTGCAGAATATAAAAATGAAGACTCGGCACATCCCGGTTCAAAAGTTCTTCCGCCTGTTTTGCCGCCCAATTTACACCGATCTCTAAAACATGTTCCGGTTTTGCCGACATTACCTCTTCCGCCAGTGCTTCCGGAATATTTATGTAAAAGTTCCGCGGGATATTTGTTAAATGAGATTTAAGCGAAAGAATTTTTAAACCGGGAATTATCGGCGCGTCAATTCCTTCTTCCTTGCAGGCATTTACATAATCGAAATAGACGTTGTTATCGAAAAACATTTGGGTTACAATATAATGTGCCCCTGCATCTATTTTTTGTTTTGCATATTTAATGTCGAGTTTTAAGTTTGGCGATTCAAAATGTTTTTCCGGATATCCGCTAACGCCGACACAAAAATCTGTCGCTTTTGCATCAAGCAGATTCTCTTCCAAATATTTTCCATTGTTCATCGCGTTCACTTGCGAAACAAGATCAACGGCAAATTCATTTGCGCTCCTGCCGTGCGGAACAGGTTTTACAAACCCGTTATCATCTCCGCGGATAGCCAGTACGTTCTCAATGCCCAGATAATTCAATTCGATTAAGAAATCTTCCGTCTCTTCACGAGTAAAATTTTTACAAAGGATATGGGGTACAGCTTCAATATTATATTTATTCTGGATCAAAGCGCAAATTCCGAGCGTTCCGGGACGCTTCCGGATAATCTTTTTCTTTATTCCCTGTGGCGTTTCTTCATAAACAATTTCGGCTCCGTGGCTTGTAATATCAATGAAGGGGGGATTATATTTTGATAAGTCATCAACTACATGTAAGAGACTTTTAATATCACCACCACGTTTAGGCGGGATAATTTCGAAACTGATTAACGGTTCCTTAGCTTTTAGAAGATGTTCAATTACTTTCATAGTCTCTTGTTTTTTAGAGTACTAATTTAATATTTATTTGTTTAAAAGTTAGCAGTTGTCGGTTTACGGTTTTCAGTTTTCAGTTTTCGATAATGAGAAATTTTTTACACTTGCCCCTAACGGTTGGGGTTCGGCGATGTGACGGATTTCCAGCCCTAAATTTCATTCGAAGCACAACTTGTTTGTTAGCCCCAAAACTGGTTTACGAAGCACTGAATAACTAATTTTGCCAAACCTGTGTGCACATAGTTTTTTTGATTTACGGTCTAGTGTCCGCTGAATGGAGTTCCGAAAATTCCAACTGCAAGTTCTGCCCAAATGAGCAGGAATGCTCCAAGAATAACTATACAGAGGGCGATCCTGTACTCTATTTTGGTTACTTTCCTCACTACAAGTTCACACAGTAACCCTGTGCCGAGCAGTAAGACACCAGCGACAATAAAATCGGCCAAAGTCCAATTAACTTCATCTGTAAACTGCATTACTATTAATGGTATCAGCAAGAGGAGTGTCACTATTGTTAAAATGATGAGCAGTCTTTTGTTTTTCATAATTACAAGAGTTTTCCCTTATTATTTATTGATAATTTCACTAAAAAAATTTTAACTTCAAAGAAAAAATAAAAAGAAGATTTTCAAAATTTCAGTCAGAATAAAGTAGGAAACTGGTGTTAAGAACGCTTTGCAGATTTGCTCTGGGCTGGCATTTCAGCACAAATATTCATTTTGAAAACGGAGTTTTCTGTAACCACAAAACTGTCAACGAAGCACGAAACCCCGCCTATACAAATCTGCCGTTTCCTGCAGTGTTTTTTTGGGGGGGGCGACTTATTTGCACTCAAATAACGAGCTAATTTTTCAAGTGATTGTTCTGTTCCTGTTTCATTGTCTTTGGGGTCAATACCTGTCGGAATGTTTTTGAAAACGATTGTCACTTTTGTTGAATTGTTTTCGATTTCTTCTAAAAACACTTCCATCGTCATTCCGTTTGTGAACTCGTTTTTGGCTGACTGGAAATTAATTGACTGAACAATTTTTTCGTATGGTTTGAGTTCAACAAATTTTGCTGAGAAACGGTCTTCGTTATCTGATGTCTTGCCGACTGTTTCGCTGTCATGGTAGAAAAGAGACATACTGTAACCACTTCCGACTTTTAAGTCAAAGTTGTGTATTTTACCAGTCATATTGTTAGGTGCAAGCCAATATTCTAAAGCGTTCTTATCTGTAAAGGCGTTATAAACTTTCTCTCTTGTCGCCTGAATTATTTTTGAATTTTTTGTAGTCATGTCAAAATTTAAATACTTGTTGTCTGTTGTATATGTAAGGTCGGCTAACATTGCTGGAAACTCGTTTATAAGCCTCACAAAACAAGACATAAACAACAATCATCCGCCAAATAGGCTCATAAAAGAGAGCCTTTATTTTTCTAAATTTAATAATTTTTCTTTCTAAACCATCAAATAGAAATTTGATTTTTTGTAAATGGAAAAATCAAAAACACTACTTCGTTATGGTGATGTTTTCCCGGTTCAAGTTTACTTTTGGTTTCGTAATCGTAAAAATAAAAATTTAACAGACTGAAATCTGTTCTACATATATAATCTTAAAGGCCCAAAAATATATTAATACCTTATCAGTAAAGTTCGCGTAATATTTGGCAGAATAGTAACATGATAAATAAACGAAAAAATGACTGAATGAAAATGAATGGATGGATGAATGTTTTTCATTCAACCATACAGCCATTCAATCATTCTAATGTGATAAATTGGTTCTGGCTTGTCCAGGTTAGGGTATTTCCAAAATAATCTTCTACACCGCAGACGTAAAATAATCTTCACCATTCTCCTTAGTGTGAATCAACAGCAGTTGCGCGCGAACCATTTTAACGAGCGTGCGGGAAGCTCTTCGTTCGGAAATGTTTAGCAGCTCGCTCAACTGCTTTACGGAAATCGTTTCCTCCATTTCAAGAAAAGTGAATACCGCTTTTTCAAAATTCCCGATTGCATACTTTGTTAATTTTGTGTTCCCGGAAGTTGAACGCAGCACGCGGATCATTTCTTTACTTGCAAGAACACTTTTGTCATTTACGCGGACGTAAACTTCAGCTGAGTTGGTTTCCAAATCTTTTTTATAATCTTGAAGGCGGTGTGGTTTCTGTAGAGATTCGGGGACTTCAACAACTACAATTTCTTTTTGATCAACGACAAAATAAGAAAGCGAGAAAATAACCGGCGGCTCGCACATTTGTCTAGCGGTTTCTCTAATTAATTCCGCTTCCCCTTTTTCGCTCGGCACTCCGTAAATTGATTTATCATCGTCAACTCCGATGATAAGGTTACCCCCCTTGGTATTGGCGAAAGCTATAATTTCTTTGGCTATTTTTTCATGTGAAGAAAATTGTCGTTTAAATTCCGTGTACAGATTTTCCCCGGCTTCAATAATTTCCAACAATTCTCTTTTCTTCATTTTTCCGGGAACAAGATTACGTCGCCAAGCCTTCCGCGGATAATTCCCGAACGGCGGCGTACATAACCGGAATTCACATTCGGCTGATGCACGAGCGGCGAAGGAATTACTGCCGCAAGTTTTGCACATTCAGTGGTGGTCAATTCACCCGGTTCTTTCCCAAAAAATTTATCAGCCGCTTCATCTATTCCAAAAACTCCGTCGCCCCATTCAATAATATTCACATACTGATGGAGGATACCTTTTTTACTCACTTCCTTTTCGATACGGAAAGTTGTGAGCAATTCTTTCGCTTTTCTGAAAACACTTTTGTTGGTGGTGTAATAAAGATTTTTTGCGAGCTGCATCGTAATGGTGCTTCCGCCGCGTGCAGCGCGTCTTCTTCTTTTATTTAGTCTCATAGATTTTTCCAACTCTTCCCAATCAACTCCTTTATGATTAAAAAAGTTTCCGTCTTCCATAGAGACAATAGCACGGAAAAGATTTTGATTTATTGATCCGAAAGACTCCCAACTTTGGTGCGGGTAAAATATCATCAGATGTTCAATTGCACGCTGTTCCATTAAGGATGAAACGTACGTGCGTTGATAATCAAGCAAAGGAATTTGAAATGCCGGAATGCTGAAGTAGAAAAGAAAGACAAGGTAAAAAATAATAGAAAGGGATTTCCTTCTTTTTATAAAGGGAAGAATTTTTTCAAGTAGAAATCCTAATTCCATAGTAGTACAAGTTCCAAGTTAAAAAATGTATGCTGAACGATTATTCACACTTTGATGAATCGAGGTGTGAATGAAAAAATATGCTGTGTGATTCAACTTTCGCATTGCTGAAAACTGCCGCCGTGCTTCCCGTAAGTCAAACTTCTTTCTGCTTTCTTTCAAATGGAATAAATTTACCTGAGGCGGAATT
>MNVA01000006.1:13896-18904 GCA_001871325.1 Ignavibacteria bacterium CG1_02_37_35 | reverse complement strand
GAATGCTCCACCATTGAGCTATCGCGGAATAAAAAAACTTGAATCTTCGGCTCCCCGCAAGTGAGACTCGAACTTGCATCCCGACAAAGTCGGGATAACAGCCGAATGCTCCACCATTGAGCTATCGCGGAATAAAAAAACTTGAATCTTCGGCTCCCCGCAAGTGAGACCCGAACTTGCATCCCGACAAAGTCGGGATAACAGCCGAATGCTCCACCATTGAGCTATCGCGGAATAAAAAAACTTGAATCTTCGGCTCCCCGCAAGTGAGACTCGAACTTGCATCCCGACAAAGTCGGGATAACAGCCGAATGCTCCACCATTGAGCTATCGCGGAATTTCAATCTCTTTCCCGAAAACCCTTCGGTTAACATCCCGATCTTATCGGGATCCACCATTGAGCTATCGCGGAATAAAAAACTTTGAGTCCTTGACTCTGCAAACGAGACTCGAACTCGCATCCCGACGAAGTCGGGATAACAGCCAATGAACCAAATCATTGAGCTATCGCAGAGTATTTGTAAACTTTTAAAATTTACTTGATGAAAATAACAATTTCTCCTCTTTTAGCAAAAATTTTCCTTCTCCTTTTTTAACTTTTCTCAATATTATTTCAACTTTTTTGTATTTCATTCACGATAAGCAATACAACCGCTTATCCACAAATATTTCAATTCATCACATAAAACCCGGATTGGCAGATTTCATCTTTTTTTTGCCGAAATACTCCTTAAATTTGAGATGCAAAAATTAAAAGGAGTAGTTCATGTTAGTTAAAAAAATTCTCGGCCTTTTGTTACTGTTCATTTTTTCAGCTCACCTTTCGGCGCAACAGCCGCCTATCATAGATAGAGAACTTTTCTTCGGCGATCCCGATATTTCCGGAGCCCAAATTTCCCCCGATGGAAAATATATCACTTTTGTAAAGCCGTTTAATAACGTTAGAAATATCTGGGTAAAGGAGCGCAATCAAAAATTTGATGAAGCCAAACCTCTTACCGCCGATGCAAAACGTCCGGTTACAACTTATTTCTGGTCCCGTGATAGCAAATATGTGCTTTTCATACAAGATCAAGGAGGGAATGAAAATTTCCGCATTTATGCCGTTGATCCAAAAGCAACAGGCGACCCGGTTCCGCAAGCAAAGGATTTAACTCCGCTCGAAAATGTTCGCGCATTCATTTATGATGTTCCTAAAAATTCACCTAATAAAATTTTTATCGGACTGAATGACCGCAATCCGCAGCTTCACGATATTTATAAACTTGATCTTACTACCGGCGAAAGAACACTCATCAGAAAAAATGATGATAACGTTGCAAGCTGGGTTTTCGATCTTAACGGAAATTTAAAACTTGGAATTCGCCAAACCGCTGACGGTGGAACCGAAATCTTAAAAGTTAACGGAGATAAGTTAGATCAAATTTATGTTGTAAATAATGAGGAATCTGCCGGTCCAATCCGCTTTATGCCGGACGGATACAGCTTCTATATGATCTCCAATAAGGGAGCGAAAGCTGATAAGTTGGAACTTCTTATATATGATTTGAATTCCGGTAAAACAAAGTTTATTGAAAAAGATCCGAAAAACGAAGTAGACTTTGGTGATGTTATTTTTTCTGATGTAACGAACGAACTTATCGCTACCGTTTACGTTGGCGATGAAACCAGAATTTATTTTAAAAATAAATCATGGGAGAAAGATTATAATAAATTAAAATCCCTTTTACCAAAAGGTGAGATTGGACTTGTTTCAACCTCAGATGATGAATCAATCTGGCTCGTTTCTGTTTCCCGCGATGTTGATCCCGGTTCTGTATATCTTTTTGATAGAACAAAAGGAACAGCGGAACTACTTTATAAATCACGTCCAACATTGCCAAGCGAATATCTTTCCGAAAGAAAAGCAGTTAGATATAAAGTTCGTGACGGCATGAGCATTCCGGCTTACTTAACTTTGCCGAAAGGAATTCCGGCAAAAAATCTTCCTACCGTACTTTTTGTTCACGGCGGACCTTGGGCGCGCGATTTCTTTGGTTATAACGCAACCGCGCAATTTCTTGCAAACAGAGGTTACGCAGTTCTTCAACCAAACTTTAGAGGCTCAACCGGATATGGAAAGAAATTCTTGAATGCCGGTAATAAACAATGGGGACGCGGCTCGATGCAGCATGATCTTACCGATGCCGTTAAATGGTTGATCAAACAAGGTATTGCCGATCCGAAACGTGTAGCAATTTCCGGCGGTTCTTACGGCGGTTATGCAACTCTCGCCGGTTTAACTTTTACCCCCGATGTTTACGCCGCCGGTTTTGATATTGTCGGACCATCGAACATCATCACTCTATTAAAATCAATTCCGCCATATTGGGCGCCGGCGAAAAAAATGTTCGACGTTCGTGTAGGTAGTATGGACATACCTGAAGAGAAGAAATTATTGGATGAAGTTTCTCCCTTTAATTATGCTACACAAATCAAAGCGCCTCTTTATGTAGTGCAAGGCGCAAATGATCCGCGCGTTAAAAAAGCTGAAGCGGATCAAATTGTTGTCGCTCTCCGCGATCTAAACAGACAAGTTGAATATATGGTAGCTCCGGATGAAGGACATGGATTCGCCGGAAAAGAAAACCGTCTTGCCATGTACGTTGCGATGGAACAATTCTTTGCCAAGCACTTAAAAGGAAGAGTACAAGATGATATTCGTCCTGAAATTCAGCAAAAATTAAAAGACATTACGGTTGACATTAAAACCGTAACGATGCCGAAGAATGAATCGGTTGAAGCGCCGAAAGAAATGTTAAAATCTTTTGACGGCTCGAAAATTCAAGAAGGAAATTTTAAATATGCTGTAAAAGTAAATGCTATGGGGCAAAACTTTACAATGAATTTGGAAAGAGCAATTACAAAAACAGCGTTCGACGGAAAAGATGTTTTTCTTGTTGTTGATAATTTGACCGGAATGATGGCGATGAAAGATTCTCTTTATCTTGACCGCGTTACCGTTCTTCCGGTAAAAAGAATGATCCAGCAAGGACCGGCAACTGTAGAACTTACTTTCAACGGAAATGAAGTTACGGGCAAAATTGTAGCTGGTCCGCAGAATATGCCGGTAAGCGCAAAAGCCGATTCACATCTTTTAGTTGATGGTTCGGGAATCGAATTGCCGCTTCGTACCTTACCTTTAGCTGAAGGATACCAAGCTTCATTCAATCAACTTGATATTCAAGCAGGCGGCGCAAAGACAATGTCTCTAAAAGTTATCGGAAGCGAAAACATTACCGTTGATGCAGGCGCTTTTGATACTTACAAAGTAGAAATAAAACCGGTTGAAGGTGATGCAGGTTCTTCAACGCTTTGGGTTGCAAAAGATTCAAAAGTAGTTGTAAAAACCGAAGCTAAACTTCCGGCAACAATGGGCGGCGGAACGGTTGTTTCGGAATTAACTAAGTAACAATCTTTTCTAAATGAATAAAAAAACGGCGTCAGTTCTGACGCCGTTTTTATTTTAAAAAATTTTCATCAATGCTCACAAGCAAAAATAGACGTTCGCTTCCCCATCATTCGCGCCAAACAAATTCCTTCTTTACTTTTTTTCTTCTTCCCTTCCTGACCTTTGCCCCAATATTATTTGTTATAACTGTGAAAGTTTTCTTGACTAATAACCAAGAGCTTTAGCAAATTCTCCAAACGCATAACTTGCCGGTTGCTCATCCAACGAGTTTGCGTGGGTAATTATTGTGATCTTTTTTATGCCATCATAAAATACCATCGTATTCCATCCGATAATTCCTCCCGAATGTCCGGCAAAATTACCAATCCTTTCAACTCCAAATCCATAACCGGAACCTTCAACTCCAATTTGAAATCTTTCAATTTTTGAGTTATCAGAAAGTAATTTGCGTTCGTATAATTCTTTAGCCCAAATCTTTAGATCATCAAAATTAGAGATAAGGATACCGGCTGCATTACCCCATGAGTTTCCATAATAAGTTACATCAAGATTACTGGTTCCTAAAAGATTAGTGTAGGCGTGATGATAGGGTTGGGGAATAAAATTCGTTTCAGGCCAAAAGGTATGCGTCAAACCCAATGGTTGAAAAATCTTTTCTGCAAAAACATCTTTGAGTGCTTGACCGGTTACTTTCTTGATTACCAAGCCTAATAAAATAGTATTTGAGTTGCAGTAATTATATTGTGTACCGGGAGTAAATTTCAACTGAGATGTTAGAAGTGGAACGATTAGTTCTTCAGGTGTAAACTTGGCTGTTCCTTGACTGCCATAATAAGTGTTCATAAGTCCGGGGTCACTGAGGACATCGACTAATCCGCTCGTCATATTGCCAAGCATTCTTATTGTAATAGTATCTTTTCCGGGAATTGCATATTCAGGTAAATAAAAAGAAATGGTTTTGTTAAGATCAATCTTTCCTTCATCGCATAATATAAGAACTGCTTCCGTAGTAAAAGTTTTTGTTACACTCGCCATTCTGAAGTAATTATTTACATTCATCGGCTCACTTGATGCCAAATTCCCGACACCCCGTGTTATATATATATCCCCTTCACCTTCAACGGCGATATACGCAATCATCCCCGGGGCTAACTTCTCCATCATTACTTTATCCGCGGTTGCTTGCAATTTTGCGATTGCTGCATCGGTTAAAATTTGGTTCTGATGGGGTTTGGTTGGTACTGACTCTTCTTTACATGAGGTGATAAAAGCTGAGAGCAGTAAAACAATAAGGAGAGGAAAGAAGGAATCCTTTTGAGATTTGAAAACTGACACTAAGTACTGAATAGACTTTTTCATAACTTAATCTCCAGATTTTGGTACGTTCAATATTTTCTATTGAAAATTATTTAAAAGAGCAGTTTCAAACTAACTTTATTCCACTATAATTCAAATGGTTTTCTTCCCATCATCCATCACCCGTCATCCATCACCCATCATCCATCACCCATCATCCATCACCCGTCATCCATCACCCATCATCCATCACCCGTCATC
>MNVA01000006.1:0-13888 GCA_001871325.1 Ignavibacteria bacterium CG1_02_37_35 | reverse complement strand
TCACCCGTCATCCATCACCCGTCATCCATCACCCGTCATCCATCACCCGTCATCCATCACCCGTCATCCATCACCCATATTCCATCTTCCCTCAAATTGCCGCTTCCCAATTTTTATTCTTATTTTGTGGAAGTAAAAATGGAGCAACTATGTCTTTGGATTCATTGAAAAATAAAGTTCAACAAGCATTTAATACTTGGGACGAGAAAACCTACCAAAAATTTGTGTCAAAAAATCCTGAACGTGAAAAAGATTTTACAACCGTTTCGTTTTCATCAGTAAAGCCTTTGTACATTCCGAGCGATATTCAATCAGAAGATTATGTAGAGAACGTCGGCTTCCCAGGTTTCTATCCTTTCACACGAGGCATACAACCTTCGATGTATCGCGGAAGATTTTGGACGATGCGGCAATACGCGGGATTCGGAACGGCGAAAGAATCTAACGAGCGGTATAAATTTTTACTCTCGCAAGGGCAGTCAGGTTTATCCGTTGCGTTTGATCTGCCGACACAAATTGGTTATGACAGCGATGATGATATTGCTTACGGCGAAGTTGGAAAAGTCGGAGTTGCGATTGATACACTTGCCGATATGGAAATTTTATTTGATAAAATTCCACTTGATAAAATTTCAACTTCAATGACGATTAATTCAACTGCTGCAATTCTTCTTGCATTGTACATTGCCGTAGCTGAAAAACAAGGTGTTGCCAAAGAAAAGATCAGCGGAACAATTCAAAACGATATTTTAAAAGAATACATCGCACGCGGCACATACATTTTCCCGCCAAAACCTTCCATGCGTTTGATTACGAATATTTTTGAATATTGCACAAAAGAAATTCCAAAGTGGAACACCATTTCAATTTCAGGTTACCACATTCGCGAAGCAGGTTCTACCGCCGCGCAGGAAGTTGGATTTACATTGGCGAACGGAATTGCTTACGTTGAAGCCGCGCTAAAATCCGGTTTGGATATTGATAACTTCGCCGGACAACTTTCTTTCTTCTTCAACGCTCATAATGATCTGTTGGAAGAAGTTGCAAAGTACCGCGCTGCGCGTCGTCTTTGGGCGAAAATTATGAAAGAAAGATTTCACGCAAAAGATACTCGTTCTATGATGATGAGATTCCACGCGCAGACTGCCGGTTCAACATTAACGGCGCAACAGGTTGATAATAATATTGTCAGAGTGGCAGTTCAAACATTAGCCGCGGTTCTTGGCGGAACGCAATCGCTCCACACAAATTCACGTGATGAGGCACTTGCACTACCGACTGAAGAATCTGTTCGAGTAGCTCTCCGTACACAGCAAATTGTTGCATACGAAAGCGGCGTTACAAATACAATTGATCCTCTCGCGGGTTCTTATTATGTTGAGGCGATGACCGATCAAATAGAAAAAGAAGCGGTTGGGTATATTCAAAAAATAGATGCCCTCGGCGGAGCTGTGCAAGCAATTGAAAACGGTTATCAGCAGAGTGAAATTCAAAGAGCTGCTTATCAATTTGAAAAGGAAGTAGAATCGGGAAGAAGAATTATTGTCGGACAAAATAAATTTCAAACGGAAGAAGAAGTTCCAACGGGACTTTTGAAAATCAACATGAACGTTCAAGAGGAACAAATTAAATTTCTTGTTAGTATCCGTTCGGAAAGAAATAACGAGGCTGTGGCAGCAACTCTTTCAGCATTAAAAACAGCGGCTCAAAGCGATGCGAACTTAATGCCGCTTATTTTGGATTCCGTTCGAGTGTACGCGAGTGTTGGGGAAATATCCAATACGCTTAGAGAAGTTTTTGGAGAGTACAAAGAAACAGTCGTTATTTAATTACGAATTAGGAATGAGGAATTAGGAGTGAAAGAACCTACTAAAATAGAGCATATCGGTATAGCAGTTAAGAATCTTACCGAAGCAATTTCTTTTTACGAAAATGTTCTTGGACTGAAATGCTACGCAATTGAAGAAATTGAAGATCAAAAAGTGAAGACTGCGTTTTTTATTGTTGGGGAAACAAAAATTGAATTACTTGAAGCCACATCCGAAGATAGTCCGGTTGCAAAATTCATCGAGAAAAAAGGAGAAGGAATTCATCATATCGCTTTTGAGGTAAGTGGTTTAATTTATCTTCTTCCGGGATTGGAAAGCAAAGGGATTCAACTCATAGATAAACAACCTCGAAAAGGTGCAGAAGGAATGGACATCGCATTTCTTCATCCGAAATCTACATTTGGAGTTTTAACAGAACTTTGTGAAAAGTCAACCAGCATCTAAACTTCATCAGCATAAGTAGTCAACAAAGAGATCGCCCGGTCAACGGCGGCGTGGTTTCCCGTGAGTACAAGCCTATCGCTGGCTGCCAAACGGATGCTTCCTGACGGATTGGTAATCGTATTTCCCGCTCGCACAATAGCAATAATCGTTACATCAACCTTTGCTCGCAAATCAATTTCTTTAAGTGATTTTCCAACGATGATATTACCTTTGTCAACATAAAAAATCTCCGTCAACCCCTCGGCAAGAATTTCTTCAATATGATCAAGCGGATGTTTTTCTTCTTTTTCTTTCCGTAAAAATTGATACGATTCTCCCCGCAGAATTGAAACTTGTTTCATAATCACATTTAACGGGATATGATATTTCACTAATACTTTATTAAAAATTTGGAGTGAAGTCTCAAACTCCTCAGGGATCACTTCATCGGCATTGAACTTCTTTAATTCATCTATTTCACTAATATAACGCGTGCGAACGATCGCAAAAATTTTTGGATTCATCTGTTTTGCAAGCCGCAGCGATATTTTGGTTGATTCCGGCGCTGATATAGCAAAGACAATTACCTTCGCTTCGCCGATGTTTGCCGCCGCCAGGATTTCACGCTTGGTTACATCGCCGTAAAAAATATTTTCTCCCCTTTCTTTAAATCGTACTACAGTTTCAGGATTTAATTCGATGATAATATAAGGTATCCCCGTTTCTTTCAAAACTTTTGCCAAATTTTTTCCGTTTAAACCGAAACCGACAATAACTACGTGATCCTTTATTTTTATATTTCCGGAAACTACTTCTCTTTCCTTCCCTTTAAAAACAATTTTAGATAAAACAACATGTGCTGAAGAAATGAGTATCGGGGTACAGATCATCGTAAAAATTGATGCGGTAAGAAATGCGTTAAAATATTCTCCGCTGATTAAACCAAACTTCGCCCCCGACTGTGCAAGCACGAAAGAGAATTCTCCTATTTGCGCCAGACCAACGCCGGTGATTACCGCTATTCTCGGAGGGAATTTTACCCAAAGAACAACTGAGAAAATGATAATTGATTTTATAACAATGATTCCCAGAATCAACCCGATCAACTGTAAGGGAAAGGAAAGTAAAAATGAAATATTTAACAACAGCCCGATGGAGATAAAAAACAAACTATTAAATGCATCTTTGAAGGGAAGGATCTCGGCAATAATCTCATGGTTGAAGTCTGATTCAGCAAGAATAATTCCCGCGATGAATGCTCCGATGCTGAATGATAGACCCAGCGTTTCTGTAAGATATGCAGTCCCCAAAATCAAAAGTAAAATACCGATTGTGAAAACTTCGCGGATGCGGAGATTTGCTATTTGAAAAAGTATTTTCGGTATGAAAAATCTTGCTAAAAGGAGGATAACCGAAACTGCCCCGAAAGCGAAGAGTAGTTTCCAGATTATTTCTAAAATCGAAAGCTGCTCTTTGGCTCCAAGGATGGGTAGCATTATCATCATCGGAACAATGATGAGATCCTGAAAAATAAGTATTGCAACAGATATTTTCCCTTGAGGCGCATCAAGTTCGTTTTTATCTACAAGAATTTTTAAGACTATCGCGGTGCTGGAAAGACTGATCAACATTCCGAAGAAAACAGCGTGCGGAAGGCTGACGCCCATTATTGAAAAAAGAAAAGCCACCACAATAATGGTCATACCAACTTGCGCAGTTCCCGCATACAAAAAAAGCTTTTTCATTTTCACTAATTTTCCGAGCGAAAATTCCAACCCGATGGTAAACATCAACAGGATAACGCCAATTTCTGCCATTGTTTCAATATGCTCTGACGAGGCGATAAGTTTTAATCCATACGGACCAATAACCACTCCGGCAATAAGAAAACCAATAATGCTCGGCATCTTCAGTTTTTTAAAAAGAAAAATGATCGGAATTGCAACCGAAAGAATAATGACGATTTCTTTTATGAAAAGATATTTTTCCATAACCAAAAATAAAAAAATATTCATAGCATCAAATAAAATTTCCTCCCGGGCGTTTTTTCAATTCTCTAAGTTTGTCTAAATTAACCAAGAATAATAAAAGGATTATCCATGAAGCATCAACTCGTCCATGAAAAAATTAAACAGGCGGTAGAAATACTGAACGAAAAAAATATAGACGCATGGCTGATATTCGTACGCGAAAGCGCCACCATGCGCGATCCTTCATTGGAACTTGTCGTCGGGACAAACTGCACATGGCAATCAGCATTTATTATTAACCGGAACGGAGAGACAGCTGCTATTCTCGGATCGCTCGATGTGCCGAATATGAAAACTGTCGGTACCTATAAAAAGGTAATCGGATTTGTTCAATCAGTTAAAGAACCACTGCTTGAATATCTTAAAAATTATGATCCCCAAAAAATCGCTTTGAACTATTCGCTCCACGCTAATCTTGCCGATGGATTAACTCATGGAATGTTCCTTGCACTTTCCGGATATTTAAGAGATACTCCTTATTTGAAACGATTCGTCTCTTCTGAAGAAATAATAGCCGCATTGCGCGGAAGAAAATCTGCTTCTGAAATTGAAATGATGAAAGTCTGCGTACGCGAGACTGAAAGAATTTTTGATGAAGTCACTCAATTTTTACAACCGGGAAAATCTGAAAAGGATGTTGCCGATTTCATAAAATCCAAAGTTATCGAGCGCGGTTTTGAATTATCCTGGGATGAAGACCATTGCCCTGCTGTTTTCACAGGACCTGATACTGCCGGCGCTCATTCAGGCCCAACTGATAGAGTGATTGAAAGAGGTCATATTCTCAACATTGATTTCGGCGTAAAGATAAACGGCTTCTGTTCCGATATGCAAAGAACGTGGTACATCGCAAATGAAAATGAAACTACCGTTCCGCCCGAAGTGCAGCGCGGATTTGATGTTTTATGCGAATCAATTAATCAAGCCGCAATAATGGTTAAACCCGGAATGCAAGGTTGTGAAATTGATGACGCCGCAAGAAATTTTATTACTCAAAACGGATTTGAAGAATATTTACACGGGCTCGGACACCAAGTTGGCAGGGATGCACACGACGGTGGAAGCGGTTTCTTCCCGCGCTGGGAACGCTACGGAAATCTTCCTTTTATCCCTATCGAAAAAGACCAGATTTATACTATTGAACCGCGGTTGATGGTTGAAGGACACGGCATTGTTACAATGGAAGAAGAGATCGTAGTTACTGAAAACGGATACGAGTATCTTTCGCATCCGCAAAAGTCTTTATGGATTATTAAGTGAGTTTAAAGTAATAATTGCTCATAAGGTCAACTTATTAAAGGAGAACTTAATATCGAATAATGAACACGGAACACCGAATAATGAAGTTTACTCCGGGATGTGTAAAGTAAAGCTGGAGATAAAAGAATGATTGAGCGTAATGACCTTATTGTCCCAATTCATAGGGATAATAAGAATTGAGTCTGCAAGAAAAAACTATGGAAGAAAAAAAATCAGTTTTTTTACCTCAACCCGGCATGCATTATTTCTTGTTCGGTATTCGATATTTTTTCATACACTCAATGTTAGAACTATTTTAATTAAAATACAGAAAGATTACCCTTAGCATGAAATTTTTCCTGGTCATTCTATTTCTTTCACTTTCAGTTTTCGGACAGCCGCAACTCGATAGTGTTATGAACCGGATAAAATATTTAGATGATGCGGCAAAAATTAAATTGATTAATGAATATTGTCTGAACATTCGTGGAAACGATCCTGCACTGGCTCTTAAGTTAGCTACTCATTCTCTTGAACTTGCCAAAAAAATTTTTAACTATCATTTTGAAGCTGAATCTGAAAATCTTATCGGGGTTATACAAAGAAATTTAGGTGATCATAATAAAGCGCTTGTGCATCACCTTCGCGCATTAAAAATTGCTGAAGAGGCAAAAGACTCCATCCAATTAGGTTTTAGTTACAACAACATCGGCGTGATCTACCGGCAGCGGAACAATCTTAATCTTGCGACGGAAAATGTTATTCACGCCCTTAGGGTTTTTGAGGCGATCAATTACCTCGACGGAACGGCTTTTGCGAATCTGACGATAGGAACGGTTTTTGTGCTTCAAAAGAACTATGCAAAAGCACTTACCTATTATAAATATTCGCTTAATATTCGCGAACTGCAGCATAACGAAAATGAGAAGGCGCGGACATTGGATCATATTGCCGCTGTCTATTTCTTAATGGACAAGTATGATGAAGCGCTTCAATCTTATCTCAATTTAGAAAAAATTTATCAAAAGAAAAACGACAAACGCGGGCTTGGCGATTGCTGGATCGGAATAGGGAAAATTTACTCCGTTAAAAAGAATGACCCGAAAGCCATAGAATATTTTACTAAAGCTTTGAATAATTTCCGGGAGTTGGATTATAAAGAAGAGATGATCATTGCCGGTCAAAATCTTGGTTTAGCATATACAAAAATAAATAACCCGGCAGCCGGATATCCATTTCTTAAATCTGCGCTTGCGATGGCTCATAAAATTAAATCTCCTAAATTGATCAGCGAATCGTTGCGCTTTACGTCTGAATACTATGAACTCTTAAAACGGTATGATTCAGCATTCGTCTATTTAAAACAACATCATACCATTAAGGATTCAATCAGCGAGGCAGAAAATTTTTCTAAATTAACCAGTATAGGAACGCTCTATCAATCCGAAAAAAAAGAGCGCGAGAATAGGATTTTATTGCAGGAGGTTGAGGGACAAAAGCGTCAGTCAACTTATCTTTTCCTCATTGCTCTCCTTATTCTAAGCCTTGCTGCCGGGTTGGTGATGAAAAATAGAATACTTAAAAAAATTAACAAAGAGTTAAAAGAACTGCACGCAATGAAAGATACTTTTTTTAGAATTATTGCCCACGATCTGCGCGCTCCCTTTAATGCTATCTTTGGTCTCACCGATATTTTGTTGGAAGATTTTCAATCTTTATCTGAAAAAGAAAAAATTCAATTCATTGAGCATATCTCAACTGCTTCCAAACAAAGTTATCAACTGCTCGAAAATTTACTTCTTTGGGCACGTTCAAACACGGGAAGAATGGAATTTAACCCCCAAGAATATCAACTTAAAAAACTTTTTGATGAAACCGTTGAGCTGCTTGAACCCACCGCAAAGAACAAAAACATCAAACTGCTGACGGAAATTCCAGAAGCAATTCATCTTTCTGCCGATAATGAAATGCTCAAAACTGTTTTTCGCAATCTCATTTCAAACAGTATAAAATTTTCAAATGAAGAAGAAGGAATTATCAAAGTTTTTGCTGAAGCAAAAGAAAAGAAAATTAAAATAGAAATTTCCGATAACGGTGTGGGTATGCCTGAGAAAGTACAGCAAAATCTTTTCAGAATTGATAAAACCACTTCAACAAAGGGAACAAAAGGCGAAAAAGGAACCGGGCTGGGGTTGCTGCTGTGTAAAGAATTTGTTGATAAGCATAACGGATCAATCACGGTTGAAAGTAAACTGAACGAAGGAACGAAGTTTATTATTGAATTGCCGGTAATATAAATATTGATTTTAAAAACAAACCCTCTGGCATTTCAAAAACACCGGAGGGTTCAACTAAATTATTCTGACTTCTGACTTCTATTTCATTAGGATAAGTTTCTTTGTTTGATTAAATGAACCTGCTTCTATTTTGTAAAAATACATTCCGCTTGCAAGCTGCTTTCCACTTATTGTAAACTGTGCATTGTAACTTCCAGGTTCTTTCCATTCATTTACAAGTACTGCTATTTCATTACCGAGAACATCGTAAACTTTTAGGGTTACGAAACTATTTGCGGGTATTTGATAACTTATTTGTGTGCTTGGGTTGAAGGGGTTGGGGTGGTTTTGAGCCAAAGAAAAAGAGAAATCATTTTCAAGTTTTTTATCTTCTTGACCGACTGATTTATTCATCCATTCATTCACAGCTTTGGAAACTGAATTTGAGGGAATTGATTCTTGAGGGACATGATCATATATCGCTGTAACATAATAAGAGACATAAGTTTTTGTGTTGCCTATGGAATAAAGAAATTCAGATCCATCCGTAAAAGAAGTGACTGTTGATGACGCTGTGCCAATCAAAGTATAACTACCACCGCTTCTTCGTTTATAAATGTTATAAGAATAAACCGTAGAATTACCAATATTATCAGTAAACTTAGCCCAAATTAATTTAGGATGATTATTCACAGAAGTACAAATAAGCGTTTTAGACCAGTCAGTATACCCGTGAACAGAGACTTGATTTGAAGAATATAAATAGTTTGACCCATTGAACGCTTTTATTTTATATGTTATTGTGGAGTGATCGGTTAAATTATTCGTTTCCAGTTCAGTAACCGCCTGATCATTAAAATTTAAATTGGCACTGGTAACATTGGCTATTTCTTGAAAATCCGTTTCATTTGCAGGATCATTTTCTGGGGTATAAGCACGACACATTTGATAACCGGTGATATTTTGATAATCCGGATTCGTTTCCCAAATTAGCGTAGGGTTATTGTTTATTGAGTAAACTCTAAGATTATTTGTGCTATAGTTTTGAAAGCCATTTGTCACATTTATAGGAGGAATTTTTTGTTTGATTTCCCAGATTCTTAATTCATCACCACTATTTATTAAAACATAATTGCCCTGTTCATCTTTATAACTAAACATACCGGCACTCCCATCATATCTAAGGTAAAGATCGCAAGTACGCCCAGAATAGGGCACAGAGTTTTCTACACTCCACTCGCAATCTCTATAATCTATATAAAAGACCGAGTTATTTAGGCTATTGCTTACCTTATAAAACCCGAATCCAAATACTGGGTTACCAACATCAATACTTGAAATAAAATGCCAACCTATAAGGTAACCTGTATAATTTCCAACTACTGTTTGATCCGAATATTTAAAATTTGGATCGTTAGTAAGGGAATGATTTTCTTCCCAGATAGTGCTTCTAGTTTCTAATCTAACAGTGAGGGTATTCCCAGTAGAATTCATTGTGTTAAGATAGAGTTCAAGAATTCCACCAGTTGTGTTATACTGTGCAAAAATATAATTGCTAAAAAAGTTAATTAGAATAAAATATTTTATTAAAATCTTCATTTTTTTTACTCTTTGTTTTACTGAATTAAAAAAATTTCTCTGCTTCGCCAAGCTGGGAATATTAGTCTTGAGTTAAGAATTGCAGGGGATCCGCCAACCTGTCCGGAAATCCCTACAGGAAAATTATTTTCCCAGACTAACGCGCCGTTTGAATTAAATGCTTTTATTGTGATAAATAGTTGATCATGAATTGATGACCCAGCATATACCATTCCTTCTGCGTCACAAACTAACGGACAATCGGCGATACCTGGGAGGAGTTGTTTCCATCGCAATTTGCCCTGATAATCAACACTATACAAAGAATCGAAAGCAAAATATATGTTGCCGTTTTTATCAATCGTCGGTGAATTTGCGACTATTCCATCTTCTAGAATATTTTTATGAATATAAACCCAACGCACTGTTCCATCCGGTTTTAATGAGTACAGTGCAGGTTGCTCTCCACTACTTGAATCTGTTTTGGTTAATAGGTAAATATTTCCTTGAGCGTCAACCATTGGTTCTCTCCGACTAAGATGGTTTCCAAACCCCCATTTGACTTGCCTTTGGGATATGTCAATTGCAAGTAGTGCCGGATTAAAACCCGCAGTGTATAACGTTTTCCCATCTGGAGAAAAAACTAATCCTGTATAAGAAGACCACATAAAACGAGAATCAGTAAGAGACCATAATAGTTGCCCTTGAGAGGAAAGAACAACAAGTGTTGAACCTGCATCGACAAAATAAAGATTTCCAACTTTGTCAATTGCCAAAGTTTTTTGCCATATTTTCTTACTGTTTTTATATGTCCAAATCATTGTTCCTACACCATCATAACAAGAAACCCGACCTGTCAGTGGAGTTACGACAAAAATATTTCCATTTGAAGAAACAAGCGGAGTTGAAAAGATTTCATACCCAAGTGTATCTATCAATCTTTGCCAGTTTAATTGTCCATTGAGTTTATACGAAAAAATATTTGCCATAGTCGCAAAATAAATTGATGAATCTTTCCCAATTGAAACTCCGCTTTCTTGCCAGGTTGTTGGAATTACGATGTAGTTAGTACCTGATTTAGGTCCAACAAAAATACTTCTTCCGGTATTTTGCGGGTCATGGTGATTCATCGGCCAGGGAGAATCAGCTAAAGATGTCCAAGGGATATCTTGTTGATATCCTTCCGGTAATGGTGTATCCGGCGGGTTGGTGGCTTTCTCTTTGCATGAGTAAAAAATTATCATGCTTATAAGTAAACTTGTTACAATTATGTTTTTCAAGAGTTTCTCCTTTTATTTATTTGCTATCTTTAAGCACTCTCACATTAACCCGCACATAATTCATACGGCTCCAGGTATTAATTATTTTGTTCTAAGGCAAAAGTACAACTTCATTATTTAAATATCAATACAATTTAAAAAATAAAACCTCCGGCGTTTTCAAAACGCCGGAGAAATTATGTTTAAAAAGCAAAAAGGGAAACCTTTCCGTAAATTAGCAGGAACTAATTAAAAACGGTAAAGGAGTCCCTTATGCAAACGGAAAATAAAGAAATAGATTTTCGTAACAAAACCATTTATGCCGGAATAGATGTCCACAAAACAAAATGGGTAGTAACTCTTAGGATGGAACATTTAGAATTAAAAACATTTTCAATGGAACCCTCAGTAGAAGGCTTGGTCGGTCATCTAAAGAAGCGATATCCGGGCGCATCATATTCCAGTGTTTACGAAGCAGGACAAAGCGGTTTCTGGATTGACCGGCAACTGAAAAGACTTGGTGTAGCCAATATGATTGTTAACCCTGCAGATATCCCAACAACGGGAAGAGAGAAAGATAAAAAAAATGATTACCGTGACTCACGAAAATTAGCCCGTGAATTAGAGAACCATACTATGCGAGGAATATACGTTCCTTGTGAATCGCAAGAAGCATTGCGTTCATTATGCAGGATCAGAAGCCAATTTGTAGGAGAAAAAGCAAGACTGAAAAACAGAATAAAATGTTTCTTAGCCTATTACGGGAAACCATTTCCCGGGAAGAACACCCGGCAATGGTCGGAGCGGTTGCTGACCACGGTTGGGGAGATTCGTTACCCATCCTCCATAAGCAACGAATGCATGGGATTATATTTAGATCAAATAGTACTGCTCCAACAAAAAGTAAAAGCAATTGAGCAGATGATAAAAGAAAAGGCTGAAGAACTAGGTGTTCTGAGAACCGTTGAAAGACTGCAAACCATTCCCGGGATAGGTTTTGTTTCGGCAATAACGATTTATACTGAACTCTCGGATATAACAAGATTTCAGAAATTAGATCAACTGTGCAGTTATATTGGATTGGTTCCCTCGACAAGTTCTTCCGGCGAAAAAGAAAGAGTTAAGGGTATCTCCTTACGGCAGAAAAAATATCTCAAGAGTATTATTATTGAAGCGTCATGGATGGCGTTACGGAAAGACCCGGCATTAACGCTCAGCTATTCGCACTTGCTAAGCAGAATGCAAAGCCAAAAAGCAATTATTAAAATAGCAAAGAAAGTATTAAACAGAATACGGTATGTCTGGATTCATGATACAGACTATCAACTTTCGGTAGTTAGATAAATCAGTGTTAATAAAAAATCGATTTCAGTGGTATTGACCGTTGTACAAACCTTGCAAACCTGTATTGCATGTCGGAGATTGCGGCAGTACACATATAATAATGTAATATATTTCTTGCAGCATCACATGTTGAACGACTGCTTATAACAGGATGATTTTTTATACTGATTTGATACTACTTGGCGTTACAAAGTACGGAAAGGAATCTACAATAATTTTCACGAGCCTTCAGCCCGAGCTCTTTTTATTGGCTCTGGCTTCGTCTCGTGAAAATTATATAAGGATTTTGATTCTCCTATTGACTTTTAACATAACAGGTTTTATTCAATTTATCTTCTACTGCGAACTGCCGACAGAAGACCACCGACTGAATACTGTTTACTTCATCAGCTTTTCATTTGCTTCAACCACCGCAATAGCAGCCATATCAACAATGTGTTCAATTTCCGCGCCTTTCTGCAAAACGTGAACCGGTTTGCTCAACCCCATAATGATCGGTCCGATAACTTCCGCGCCGCCGATTCTCCATAAAAGTTTGTAAGCAATATTTCCGGCATCCAAATTCGGGAAGATGAGAACATTTGCTCTTCCTTTTAAATTTGAGAACGGGAAATATTCTTGTAATTCTTCTTGGACGACAGCTGCGTCAACCTGCATTTCGCCGTCAACATTCATTTCGGGATATTTCTGCTTCATCATTTCAACGGCAGCCCTGACTTTGTTGGACTGTGGATAGGGAGCCGAACCAAAATTACTAAATGAAAGCATTGCAATATTCGGGACCATATTAAACCGTTGAGCAGTTTTAGCCGAGAGATATGCAATTTCAACTAATTCTTCTGCCGAAGGATCAACGTTAACGGTAGTATCGGCAAAGAAATAAACATCTTTTTTAGCAAGTACAATATACATTCCCGAGACTCTACGAACTCCTTCAGCCGTGTGAATAATTTCCAGCGCAGGCTTTATGGTATGAGGGTATGAAGTGGTTAATCCTGAAATCATTCCATCGGCATCACCCATACGAACCATCATTGCGCCGAAGTAATTTCCTGTGCGGATCATTCTGTCGGCAGATAATTTTGAAACTCCACGGCGTTGTCGAAGTTTATAATATTCTTCCGCATATGCTTCAATCTTTTCATATTCAAGGGGGTCAATAATTGTAAAAGAAGTGCTGTCAATGTGAGATTCTTCAATCACTGCTTGAATTTCTTTTTTATTTCCAAGGAGAATTGGATAAGCGATTTTTTCATCAACCAACGTTTGAGCGGCTTTCAAAATTTTTACTTGATTGCCTTCCGGGAAAACGATCCTTCTTGGATTTGATTTTGCTTTTTCGATGGTGCGGCGGATAATTTCTTTTGATAACCCTTGACGTTCGCGAAGCTGATCTTTGTAGGCATCCCAATCGGTAATAGGAAATTTTGCAACGCCGGTTTCAATTGCTGCCCTTGCAACTGCCGGGGCAACATAGGTTAGCACACGCGGATCGAACGGTTTGGGAATGATATAATCACGTCCGAACTCAATCGATTTACCACCGTAAGCCCGCAAGACTACATCGGGGACTTCTTCTCTTGCTAATTTAGCAAGAGCTTTTGAAGCGGCAAGTTTCATTTCGTCATTAATTCCAGTTGCACGAACATCCAATGCGCCGCGGAAAATAAATGGGAAACCAAGAACGTTGTTGACTTGATTAGGTTTGTCTGATCGTCCGGTAGCAACAATAACATCCTTGCGTGCGGCTTTTGCATCCTCGTAACTTATTTCCGGAATCGGATTTGCAAGAGCAAATACTACCGGGTCGTCTGCCATCGAACGGACCATATCTTTAGAGACACAATTGGCAACAGATAATCCGACAAAGACATCAGCGCCAATCAAGGCTTCTGCGAGTGTTCTCATTT
>MNVA01000024.1 GCA_001871325.1 Ignavibacteria bacterium CG1_02_37_35 | reverse complement strand
TTTTAAGCGGTAGGCATATTTTCCTTTTGAATTAGTTTTATCAACAAAAGAATAATCTTTGGAAGAGTTGCTGTTGCCGTTTCCGTTTACAAAGCCTATCTTCTCCCAATTCCTAATCCCTAATTCGTAATTCCTAATTCTTTCAACTTCAAACCCATAGTTATTTACTTCCGTTGCAGTATGCCATTTTAATTCTACGGAATTCTTATTAACAACTGCTGTAAAACTTGTTAACTCAACCGGAAGGGGGGCGTCTGTTCGCACATCGTTAAATACAGGCATTGCATCTGTTCCTGGTTCTGCTCTCCATTGAAGCCAAATTGAATTACTTGAAGTAACTCCTAAAACAGCAAAAGCGACCGCCAATTCACATGAACTACCACTATAACTGAAAGTAATACTTGTATTACCGCTCCAGGTATCATCGGAATTGTTAATACCTGCAAATGTCTGTAGGTAAGCATAACTGGAATTAATAATTATCCGGTAATCTGCACCCATTGACCACCAACCCGCAGTATAACCGGTACCGGTACTTCTATCGGTATCAAAGTAAATGATGTAGTAATCCGTAAAATCGATGGGGAGAAACGTACCAGCTACATCAGTTTTTAAGTAAAGCGTAGTAGCATCTACAGCATAATAACCGGCGGTTAAGTCATTATTGGCTCCGCCGTTATCATTACCGGCATCCGTTACATAAGCAGCGACACCATTCCAATCGGCAAAAGATCCATCAATTGTCATTGTTTGAGCAGAACTGTTTACCGATAACAAAAAGAAAGAAACGAAGAGTAAAACAACAGTAACCTTAGTTGTTTTCATTTTAGTACTCCTTATTTATTTATGAATATGTTATTTATTAGGATCATCATTTTTATTTAAGATACACCAACTTGCTTATTGCATAACCATTTTCAGAATATAACACACAGAGATAAATTCCGCTTGCATATTTCCCTGCACGAAAAGTAGTTTGATGTTTCCCGGAGGTTACTTCTTTATCAACGAGGGTTTCAAGTTCACGACCGAGTGAATCAAAAATTTTAATCTTCACATGCGTATCATTAGAAATTTGATAATAAATTGTTGTTTCGTTATTAAATGGATTAGGAAAATTCTCAACTATTAAGAAAGAATTAGGAACATCGTTTTCAGATTTTTCAATTGAAGTTAACCCGTTACTAAAGGATAATGGATCGCTCACGGTTTCCCCTCCGTTCGTATCATTAACATTAACGATAACCAATAGATTATTATATCCCATTATGCTGTTCCATGTATTGGTATTAGCAAATCTTACTGCGAAGAGGGGGTTATTTTTTAACGCGGCAGCGGTATCGGGGAGAGACAAATATAAATTGTAATTCCCTGTCGGTATAGCGTGTGGAACTTCGATAGCAAAAGAAAGAGTCGTTGTATCATTAGACTGCCAATATCTCGGGTCAACCGGCAGAGCAGCAAAGTAGGCTTTTGTTGTGTCGGTGATATTTCGCAAAACCACAACCGCTTTTCTTTTATTATACAATACGGCATAACCGGTATTTCTCAACTTCAACTCAAAATGGAGCGCGTTCCCCCGTTTTACGGAATCAGAAAATATCCCTTCCAGATTTTCATATCTATAACCGAGTCTGTTAGTAATTTCAGGCAGGCATCCATTTGCATTCCATTTACTGATAACCGGCGCATAATAATCACTGTGAACATAAGATAAATGTAACCGCGCCATTTCAATCATCGCATTTGCACAATCGCTACACGTACATTGGTCGCACGTTTCCGCCCCGATTGGCACATAGAAGCATTCTTGATTCAAATAATTTTTTTCAGCCAAAGTGTCCTGGTACGTTCCATAGTCATCGTAACTGCTAATAAAGCAGTCATTATGATAACCGACTCTGGCAATATCTGTTTCCGTAAAAGATTCCGAAAGAGTTAGAGGAGAAGTTCTACTAAAAATCCTTTGTTTGTATAATGGTGTACGAACCTGTACCATTCTTGTTTTCGGCAGTACTTCAAGAATTTTAGTAAGAATAATTTTTTTATTCGCATCGGAATCCAAACCATTCGTAGATGAATGCCATTCGCCCCAGGCGCCGATAAATCCTGCTTGCATAACATAAATAACGTCAGCATTTGCCTGGAGTAACGATTTTAACTGATCAAGATGACGCAGCACAACTGACAAAGGAGCATCGGCAACGCCGATATTATCACTGTATGCAAAGCGAAGAATACATTTTATTCCACCTTGACGCATGGTGTTAAAGTCATTTTGAATAATATCAAGTTGCTTTTGGCTTAAATCGCTATTGAGAAATTTTTTGAAATAATAGAACCGAAGCATCAGCGATTGTTTTTTGTTTTTAATATTGTTGATAGCGGTTAAACTCAACTGTCCCGATTCCGATTGAGCGGTGTACATTGTGTAAAAGCCTCTTTCCGGGTTGAAAATATTTTCCGCTGTCGGTTGATAGACAACATGTGTTTGCGCCCAAATTAAAACGGGGAACAAAGCGGTAATGAGCATTAATCTTATACTTGTTTTCATTATATTTTTTCCAGTTTAAGAAGTAGAGACGACTGAAAGGTTATTTGCATTGAAGGATGTTTGGACGATACTTCATCAAGTTTTTCTCCAGTTAGAAGATCCTTCACTGAATATTTTCCTTTCGTTAATCCTCTAAAAATGATTGTTCCGGTAAAATCAGTTTCAGAAAAGAATGAATAGTAGAATTCATTCCCTTTTTTTATAAGATGAGTTTCAGGTTTATCGAATGCGATATCGTAGAGATTTAGGTATTCCCCATCGCTCATTTTTTCTTTGTTATAAATTCCAAGCCACTTCTTCCAATACAATTCTTTTTGAGGAGTTAACATTAACGAAGAATCCTCTTGAGCAATGTTTGGTGAAGTAAATTTTGTCGCAGGAACTCCTCCAACAGCCAGCGTTGAAGCAAAATCTTCCCATCCGTTTGCAAGAAACTTTCCTTGTCCGCTATTCCATTCCCGGTTAGTTAATTCAACATGATCACCGCTATAAGCAACGCTCTTTCCCAAAATTGCCTTAAAAGTTTTTCCTTTTAAACGAACCTGAAAAGGCGTTACTGGATCAGACCCGACCACCTGATTAACGTAAGATAAATTATATAAATTATAATTCGTGCCGCATGGACAAAGCTGCATTACTATTTCTGAATTTAACTTTTCTGCAACGACTTGCAATTCTTTAAAAAAGTGGGGAACAGATTGAAATGATCCTTTTGACGCTTGATGTTTATGAGCCGGATTAAAACAGTTCGGTACGGCATTCAAATGTTGTCCGTCAATTTTGAACCCGTCAATCTTCCACTCTATAATTGTCCTGGTAATGAAATCCTTATAATAGTTTTGAACTTCAGGAACAGCCGGGCAAAGTAAAAAGGAGTTCCACCAGCTTACTTTTGAACGAGAGCCATTTGCAGTTTGTAAAAACCAATCAGGGTGCAAAACGGCAATGTGGCTTTGAAGGTTCATTCCAAATTCGTTTGCTCTTTCCGGAAAATATTTTTTATTATACACGGCATCATGCGCATCAAAAGGAGTAAACCACAACCGGACTTTTAAACCGAAAGAATGAATTGAATCAATTAGCGAAATAAAATCTTTTTCACCACCCGGAAATTTCTTTACATCAATATTCCAATCACCGTTAGCATTTTGCCAACCGTCATCAAGAGTAACCCATCCTAAACCAAGTTCTTTAACCTTAGGCAGTGTACGTAAAATTTGCTCTTTTGTAAAATTACGTTGATACCCCCACGCGCACCATTCAGGAGCAAAAGCAGAGGCAGGCGATATGGGAAATTGCATCCCCTCAGCTTGAAGTAATCCTGAATAGACTGAAAGGGCATTATAAAAATCACCTCTATGAAAAATGATAGCAAAAGGAATAAGATTTTTTTCCTCATGTGGTTTTAGCACAAATGGTTCTTCGCTTGAAAGAGCAAGAGAAACTGATTCATTTTTTTGAACGGTTACAGGTAGAGAAATTAATTCCGGGGTAAGCGATAACGAAGCAATAGCTACGCCTTGTTGTCTTGTCCACAAATCAACAATCGGCATTCCTCCACCGTAGTCTTCAGCATTCATTCCCTGGTAGTTTTTACGGAAATAATTTTTTGAGAGCGGGAAAATCCAATCAGGTCTCTCTGGATAACTGCCTCCTTGAAAACTCCAAAAGTTATAAGCGCTATCACTTCCAAAATATCTTGCATCAAAGACAAATTGTCCTAAGGAATAGGATGCAATAGAAACCGGGTTATCCGATCTATTTTTGATGGAAGTGGAGCAGATTAACGTATTGGTATTGGTAGGCGGAATACAAAAATCAACGACAGCTTCAACATCATTAGTATTATTAATAAATAACAGCGAAACGATTTTGCCGTTTCTTTTAGGAACAGACTTTGTAGTAAAATCATTAATATTTTTATTCCCCGAATTCATTGTCAAAAAGTTTTTCGCCATGAATAAATATCTGAATTTTGAACCAGGAGTATCACAACAAAGAAAAGAAATTTCACCTTTATGGTTTTGTATTAATTTAAAATGACCATTTCCAAGAATTTCATTTCCTTTGTTAGGGGAAGCATTTAGAAAAACTCCAAAGGAGATTAGACCAATGAAAGTAATTTCTTTAATGAAATAATATTTCCGTTTAATTTTCACTTGAAACATTCACTTTAAATAATAATAATAAATTTCCCTTGAGTTGTTCCCAAAGGCGATTCCAAATAGTAAAAATATAACCCGGCGGCAACCAATTGATTATCTTCATTTTTCAAATCCCAGACAGCTATACTCGAAGCTAACGCAGTTTTTGATTCATGGTAAATTGTTTTCACTAATTCTCCCGCAGTATTAAATATTTTGATGGTTGCTGTTTCAGGTAAATAGGTGAATTGAACTTGATTTTCTTTTCCTACTTCCCAACCGGTTGCAACCACATAAGGATTAGGTACAACTTTAACTTTTGACAATGATGAAACCGCCGGTGGCGCATGCGGAACAACTTCAACCGTGTTTGTCCCTATTTGCGGATTTGATGCGGCGGTATTTTCAAGCGGACCGGTGATTCCGTTGCCTGTATCGTAGGCAGCAACATAATAGCGGTAATTCAATCCATTAATAACCTGATCATCAAGAAAGACACGCACCGAATCCCCCTTCTTAAAAAATTTAAGCGAATCATTATCAATAACTTTTAGCGCCGGTAAATCAGTTTCAGACCCTAAATTGTACCACGCAAATTCCGGTAAAGTTTTATAGTTCCCTTTAATCCCGTCAACTTTATCAAATTGAGCAAGAGGAATATATTTTGTGGTTCCGGAGAAATCTTTAAAGGTTTCGGTTCCCCAGGTGACTCCTTTATCTGCCGAGCGATAAATTTTATACCCTTCAAACTTCATTTCTTTTTCGCTTTCAATTCCCCAATAAATTGTGTTGCGGCCGTTTCCCGGGACAATTTCAACTTTTGGTTCCGGCGGCGCTTTTACTACTTTCCAATTTGAATTATAGAGAGTCGCCGCGTTAAAAGCATTTTTATATAATTGCGGTTTTGTCATTCCGAATACCGCAGCAAAAATTAAGGTATCGCTTTGTCCCGGAGCTAAATCAAAAGGAGTTGAACCAAGCACTTGAAGACCATCGGCGCCTAAGCCAAGATAATATTGCGGCGCATCAGGTTCCTGGTCATCGGGAATACCATTTTCATTAAAATCGTCATCAATGCCGTCTTTGTTACTATCACGCGGATCATTTTGATTTGAAAGATTATAACGATAATATAATTCTTTACTCGCTCCATTTCCTCGTGCGGTTGTTGCTTCCATCCAAAAATGAAATGCATCATACGTTGCAACTTTCTTTGTTGAACCGGGCATTCTTAAAGCCAGGGTACCGCTCCATGCAATTTGATCTTGACCGATAGCGGTTCCATCAGACTTAACTTCATAACCGTTATCGTCAGTGCCATAAGCAAATTGAAATTTTTGATCATAGTAATGTCTATCCTCGTCACCGGAAATAGTGGGTGATTGGAAAATCGGTAAATAACTAAAATCAGAATGAACGCCAACCCTCATTTGTTTAATGGGTGCTGTTCCGATATTTCTTACAATAAACATCCAAACAATAAAATCCTGGTAGAGTTCTCCTGTCCAGGCTAAAGACCGCATTTCAACATGAGTTTTTAACCACCTGCGATTGTCATTCCCAATATCTGTGCCTTTCCAAGCATACATCGCCGAATAAGTTTCCTGGTCGGCGAGCTTTTCACCATTTAAACCTAAGCCGGGCCATCCTTCCGAGCCGACTAACAAAGGTTGATTCGTTCCCGGAATTAATGAAGGCCATCCTTTGTTCGGTCCAATCGTTGGCCATGTTGCCGGGTCTGTACTTAACGGCGCTTTATCACTTCCTACCACTTCACCATAAGGAGCGTAATGTTCTTCATCCCAGAAAGCGGCAGGACCTTCATCCATTGCGCCATCAAGGTATTCAAGGTTTTGTGGATTTAAACCGCCAACCGCACCGGTATCTTGCACACCCGGAGCTCCGATAACTAATGCAACACATGTTCCGTAATACGTTTTACTCCCGGTGGGATATTCAAAAGCAGGCGGACGGGCTAAAGGAATATTTTGTTCGTTCCCGTCACAAAGTTCACCGGTATTATTAAACTTAGTTCTCACCCTGTTGATATCCAAGGTGTTCCAGCGTTGATAAATCATCGGGTCGGTTTGTGCAATTAAATCAACAAGGAAAAGACAACTTAAAAGAAAACTGCTTGCTAAAAACTTTTGTTTCATAATTAATTCTCTTCGTTCAATTAGATAATTTTTTAGGATTTGGAAGAATAGTTTCAATGCCTGAACTGGCAATATCAATTTCTTTTAACACAGTCATCGTTTCAATATCAATAATAACAATTGAAGTTGCCAAAGTAACATAAAGGACATCTTCGGATGGCAACGGAGCTAACGATTTAACATTCGTTAAAAAACTTAATGTATCAATAGCGGATTTTGAAACCGCGTCATATTTGTAAATTGATTTTCCGGCGGCAACCAAAATATATTTTGAAGTGAATCCGGCGTCAATCGGCTCACTCGAAGCCGGAAAAGTAAGTATGGTTTGCAGCGATATTCCGTTTGCATCGGTAGTTTTAATCTTCAATCCTTTTGTATCAAAGATAAATATTTCACCGGTAAAAGGATTAACCCGGAGTTCGCCGATAACTTGTTTATCAACCGCAGCAGGGAAAGATTTTTTTACAGCACCGGTAGAAGCATTTATTATGTATAGATCTCTTTTCACCTGGTCAAAAGTAAATAGTGTAGTGCTATCATTTGAGATAGCAAGCCGCGCAGGAAAGAAATTTAAATTAAATTTTGTTTCAAGTGAGAGCGTTGATAAATTAATTTTTGTAATCGCTTTACCGCCTTCGCTGATTACATACGCAAAAACTGAATAGCAAACTATCGAGGAAGGCACTGAAGCGACTGTAATTGTTTTTTCTATTGCGAATGAAGAAGTATTAATTATCTGTACTTCGTTTTTCCCTGTGTTGGCAACCAAAATGTATTTCCCATCTTGCGAAACGGCAATCCCTTGCGGCGCAGAAAACCCGGAAGTTTTATTAACTAAACTATCTAAATAGGAAAAAGTTCTAATGGAACCGTCTTTTCTATCCCGGAGATAAACGTTGTAGAAACCGTTGTAAGAATAATCTCCTTCCGAATAAAACCAAGTCGAAAATATTGATGCAGAGTCAACAAACACTCCTTCATTTCCAAGTTCTATGGAATTGTTGTTAGCGTCTCTTACTCTACCTTTAAGTTCAGCAAAATATATGGATGATTTTTTTAAAGGAGATTTTGGTTGAAAAATGACCACAGAGTCAATTGAAGAAAAACCACCGTCAACATAATTTCCATAAAAATCTTTTAAGATAAATCTTCCGTTAAAGGTTGAGAGATTCATTTTTTCTGTAAAATACATTTTGATATCCGTTGAAACCGGGATTATTAGACTTCCGTCTTTCGGCTCGATTCCATAGGACTTCGGTCTATTAATTTCAATCGGAGCTGTTGGTTCTCTATCCTTGCAGCCGGAAAAAATAATGAGTTGCATAGGAATAACGAGAACTAAATAAACAAAAACAGGTAACCATTTTTTCATAATTCAGCCTTTAGGTCTAAAAGTTTACAGCTAAAGTTAACTGATGAATGTTGCTTAATTTTCCAAAATCGGTAAACGCATAATCAAAGAAAATTTTACCAAAAACTTCAGCGGGAACAACAAAACCAAAACCGGCAGAAAATGTAGTTTCATCATAATTCAAACGATATCCGCCGCGCAATGTTAGAATGTTCATTAGGGTAATAGAAGTTCCGAGGTTATGCCGTGTTAGATAATCGCGGGTATCATTAATCAGGTAGCTGCCACACCATCTAAAATTTTCATTTTTATAAATCTCTGTAGAAACACCAATTTTAAATACAAGAGGTAAATCCCATTGCTTGGTTTCGAGAACTGCCGGAATTTGTTTCCCGGTCGGACTACCGGGTACAACGTAAGTAACTAACAATTCGTTACCGTTAAACTTCATCGTTCCTCCGAAATTTGAAAGTGAGATACCTATTTTCATATTATTAAGAAACGATGTTTCAAAAACGCTTCCTATATCAAAAGCAAAAGCATCAGCATTAACTGAAGCAAGTTGTTCGCGAACATATTTAACTTTAACGCCGACAGAAAATCTATCGGTTAAATTTTTTGCAATTGTTAGCCCAAGCGATAGATCGTTTGCACTAATAACCCGCCCTGTACCGTCTTGTTTATATAATGTGGTTTCGTCAATATTCCCGGAAGAGAAATAAATAATATCTAAACCCGCGGTAAGAAAAGAAAACGGCAGCACGGCAGCGAAGGAAGTTAAATTAGTTTGCACAAGCCAGGTTGAATAAGAAAAAACCGAGCTGTTTCCCCCAATTCTACTTATTGTCCCGGGATTAAAAAAAAGGGATGACGCATCTTCCGATAAAGATAGATCGGATTCCGCGCTTGCAACATATTTTGCGCCCATACCAATTTTTAAGAAATTGGCAGAAGAAGTCCCATTGTAATTAACTCCTTGAGCGGATAAATTTCCTAAAAAAATAACCGCAGCTAGAAAAGGAATACTAAAAATTATTTTTATACTTTTCAAAGGTATACTCCTAACATTGCTAATAAGTAAATGAAATTCCAAGTTGTAACCTTCTTCCCGGTCCCCACATTGCAGGATTGTTTGTATAATCATCTGAAGTCGCTGGGTTTGTATCAACACCGGGTTTACCCGAATCCGCATAAACCCACCAAATATTTCTTCTATTTAAGAGGTTAATAATCTGCAAATAAACCCGGGCATTAATCTGAATAAAATCCAATTCTTTATAAACCATCGCATCCAACGAACTTATCCACGGAGCGCGTTCTTCATTCGGTTGAAAAACATTATAAGTATAAGGGAATCCTGTAGAAGCATTTCCTAAAAATGAAAATCCCCATTTGCTATTGAATTGGAAAACCGTACCAAACGAAACTGAATGCGTCTGATCCCAATCCGCCGGATAAGTCCTTGATAAATCACCCGGAAGGGAAAACAATAGAGAACTTGTAACTAATGCTTGCGAAAAAGTGTAATTGAGAAATCCCGAAAAATTATTGCTTAATCTTTTTGAGAAAGAAAATTCTACGCCCTTTACAGTAGCAAAATTAATATTGTCGAAAATCGGATAACGCTGCGCTTTCACAACATCACCGGATCGCAAATAACCGTCAGCTATAACGATGCCAATTAAATTTGATGTTTTTCTATAGAAGCCGGTAATATCGCCTGAAATATCAGGCGTCAGTTGTAATTGAATTCCAAATTCATAATTTATAGTTTTTTCTTCCTGAATATCTCCTTTGGCGATTGCTCCTTGTACAGAATTTACATTGGGCGCCGGGAAAAGCTGGAACTGACGATTTGTCCCTTGAAATGCTTTGAAGAAATCGGGATATTGATAATAATGCCCATACCCGAATCGAAAAGCGGCGGCATCTGAAATTGGATAACTTATTCCGATTCTTGGACTAAGGTATTTTCTTGCCTTAACTTTTCCGATTTTTCCGTCCGGAGATTTGATATCTATAACAAATTCTCTATTGGGATTCACGTAATCAATACGAAGTCCAAGATTAATAACCATACCAATGTCGTCAAATTCCATTTTATCATTAACAAACATATAATGCTTCATCGGCTTAAAATCGTAATCTTCAATGGCTTCCATCCCGTTGGGATTCATTCGTTTAAGCGATGTTTCCATCCTTGTTAACGAAATGCCCGAAGTAAGAAAATGTTGTTTCGAAACCTGACTTGAAAAATTAACTTGAGCTTCCATTTTATCAAAAAAGCTGTCGAAAAAAACATAATTTTCTCCGGATACAGAAAATTCCGCTGTTAATATTTCCGGACGAATTTGATATTTTGTTAAATCATCAAAGACACGGGATTTAAAATCTCTTCTATACTTAGAAACAGCAAAATCTAAAAAAGTACTTGGTGATAAAACGGTTGTAAGCTTGGCATAAAGAAGATTGTCATTTAACCTTATCGTTGGTGTCCCATAAGGATTATATTTGAAGAAATGATCATAAACGCCTTGCTTCGTTTCGGCATTGTAGTAACCAATTCTAAATTTAATATTATCAGTAGCTTGCCAAATCAATTTAGTGAACAATAGGCGCGAATCTCTGAAAGTCATTGGAACAATTTTGGGGTTTCCGGATTTATCAGTTCCCCGCGAATCTACAAAATCAGGATAGATGTATCCATTGATGTATCCATCAGACATATAACTTTTTGCTGTTGTAACGAATGAGAGGTTGTCAATTAGAGGAACAGGTCCACTAACTGCGGCTTCAAAGTTGTTTTCGTTTTGGCTGCCTAACTTCTTCCCAAAATTATCAGTAGAAGAGGTAGCTTGAATTTTATATCTCTTCACTACGTTATCTAAGGTTTGCATGAGAATCACCCCGGACATTGCTTCACCATACTGCGGACCGAATGTACCCGTTAATGTTTGCAGAGATTGTAAAGTAAATTGACCAAGAACATCTAAATTATATCCTCCCCATAAAGCATCGTTAACCGTTATGCCGTCAAAAAGATAAAGTGTTTCATTGTACCTGCCGCCTCTAAAATGAAGGCCATCATTAGGGATAGTGGCAAACTGACCAAAAACCGGTTGAGAATTAATGGGAGTCGTTGAAATATCTTTAGTTATACCCGCTTGCTTGGATAAAATTTCTTTTACGGAAGTTTGCGCAGGAAGTAATTCAAGATCAGAAAAGTCAATTGTCTGAGTTTTAGAAGTTAAATCTTTTTGCACCATTGGTTTTTCATATTGAACCACAACCTCTTTCATTTCAACGCTTGATGAATTAAGTCTAAAATTAATTTTCGTAGTTAGCCCGGTAATAACTTTCACATTTTCAACTTTTTCCGGGCGGTAACCAATCGCCGAAGCTTTAACATTATATACTCCTCCCGGAATATTTATAATGAAGAAATTCCCCAGAGCATCTGCAGCAGCACCTAATGCTGTACCCTCCAAACCGATGCTTACTCCAATAACTGGTTCATTATTTTCATCAACTACCTTACCGGAAATTTTACCTGTAGTTTGCCCATGCACCAGTAATGTTGAAATAAAAAAGACGCTTAAAACTATTTTTTTCAAAGGAGGTTCCTCCTAAATTGTTGAACCTAGTGTTTAATTCTTAATGAAAAAGGAACGGGACTTCGGTAAAAGAGATCGTATTGGGAGGCACTTCGAACTCCCGTTCCTGAAATTTCTATTTAAGTAACAACATTTTATTCACTTGCATGAAGTTGCCAGCTTCAATAGAATAAAAATAAATTCCGGTCGAAAGAGCTTTCGCATCAAATTCAACCGAGTGGTTTCCTGCCGAATATACTGAATTTGCCAAAACTGCCACTTCTTTGCCTAACACATTGAATACTTTAATCTTCACATAGTTTTCGCTTGGCAGAGCAAAATTTATTTTTGTTGTCGGATTAAATGGATTGGGGTAATTCTGACTTAGTTTAAAATCACTTGGAATTTTAGAATTGATTTTTTCGGAAATGTCAGTTAAATCAGTTAATTTAAGAAGATACCCTTTTTTCCCTGCTAACGATGCATAATCAGCCCGCCATGGAGAACTATTTTCTCCTGCATAAATCATAATTGCAATTTCTTTTGGGATGCTGAAATTCGGTAGATATTTTGGAGTTAATAAGATAGATTTTGGAATTGCCATTTCAACATCGTTACTTTGTGCATTCCATCCAACCCAACACCCGCGCAATGTATCTGACGCTTCAAAATCCCATCCATTCCCAGATTGTTTATGTTCCCAAAGTAATTGTTGATATCCTGTCATTTTTTCTGTTAAAGTATCAGCAGGGAAAACTTGAGCAAAAAAATCATATCCACTTCCCCACCATCCCCAGGTTAACCCTGTTGTATCAGCAGCGCCCGGATCAACAGAAATATATGCAGCTATAGCGGCGCCGCCGTGATAAGAAGAATCGTTAGCTATATTGTTAACGCTTCCAATCGAATTCATTTTTATTCTGAGATAAACAAAATCTTGATCGTCAGTGGCAAATACATCATCAATATCAAGATCCGCAAAATAACTTGGTCTGGTCGAGTCAGGTGTATCAGGGTCTCCATTGTCAAAGGTTTTTTCTTCATTCGGAGAAATATCTAACTGAGTTGATGGAGTCCAATCAAAGAAAACACCATCAATTGAAACAGGAGAAGGATTTTTCAAATTTAGGAGATACCCTTTTTTCCCTGCTAACGATGCATAATCAGCCCGCCATGGAGAACTATTTTCTCCTGCATAAATCATAATTGCAATACTCTGTGGTATTTGGAAATTTGGCATATATTTAGGATGAAATAGCAGTGATTTTGGGATAGCCATTTCTACTTCATTCCCAGCAGTATTCCATGCAACTTGAGCACCGATTAAGGTATCTTTCACCTCAAAATCCCATCCATTCCCTTTTTGTTTGTGTTCCCATACAAACTGCTGGTAACGAGTGGTTGTTTGAGCAAGTGAATCAACGGGATAAGATTGAACAAAAAAATCATACCCTGAACCCCACCATCCCCAGGTTAACCCTGTTGTATCAGCAGCGCCCGGATCAACAGAAATATATGCAGCTATAGCGGCGCCACCGTGATAAGAAGAATCGTTAGCTATATTGTTAACGCTTCCAATCGAATTCATTTTTATTCTGAGATAAACAAAATCAGCGTCCTCTGTAGCAAAAACATCGTCAACATCAAGATCCGCAAAATAACTTGGTCTTGTCGAGTCAGGTGTATCAGGGTCTCCATTATCAAAGGTTTTTTCTTCATTCGGAGAAATATCTAACTGAGTTGATGGATTCCAATCAAAAAAAACACCATCAATCTTAATTTGAGCTTGGACACTGCTCAAAAAAAACAAAAGAAACGTAAAAAAAAGTAACCTAGTCTTTTTCATTTTAGCCTCATTCTTAATAATTAGTTAATTAATTTGTTAATAAAAAAAACACAGAGCAATGTAATAAAATATTTTAGTTAATGTCAAGTATTATTTAAAATATATTTTTTATTAGTGCTTCTTATAGAATTATAAGCGAAGAAATCCGATAAAAAGTGTTCGTTACCCAAAAACTTCACAATCAATTAACTTGAACCTAAATTGAGCAATTTATTGGTGCGTATAAAAAGCTACGTTACAAAAACCATTATTTAAAATTTCTTATGGAAATTTTACTTAACTTTTAGAGAAACACCAAATTTTAATCAATAACTCATGTTACGCAAGATTGTACTTTGCTTTGCCACGACTTTTAAGTCGTGGTATAAATTGTACCTCAAACTCTGGGCTTTAGCCACAAAACGGCAGTTTTTGTGGCTAAAG
>MNVA01000095.1 GCA_001871325.1 Ignavibacteria bacterium CG1_02_37_35 | reverse complement strand
AACGACAAGTATAAAAGTTGAAAACACAAATAACGTAAATGGATTCGAGTTATTTCAAAACTATCCCAATCCTTTTAACCCAAGTACTACTATAAACTACCAAATACCTTCAAACAGTTTTGTTACCCTAAAAGTTTACGATGTTCTTGGTAATGAAATAGCCATGCTGGTAAATGAAGAAAAAGCAGCAGGCGCATATCAAGTTAATTTTTCAGCTCAACAGACAACGAACAACAAACCACTTGCAAGTGGAATGTCCTCCAAAGGCGGATACGCCTCAGGCGTATATTTCTACACCTTAACCGCAGGTAAGTTTACGGCTACAAAGAAGTTCATATTAATGAAGTAGTTTTCATTTTTTGTAACGCAGATTAATAATCTGCGCTACAGCTATGTGCAGAAAAAAAATTACTGACAACTGAATACTAATAACTGAAGACTTTCCACTTTATGTTTTCTGCTTTTTCTTCTTCGCAGCGGGGAAGAGAACGTTGTTTAGTATTAACCTATAGCCGGGGGAATTTTTATGTAATGTTAATTCAGTTGGAGGATCGCCGACTGCATGCTGATAATCTTCCGGATCGTGTCCGCCGTAAAAAGTAAACGTTCCTCTTCCAAAATTCCCATGAATATATTTTACTTGATTTGTTCCCTGCCGCTCACCCAAAATAATAACCGATTTCTTTATCAATTCTTTTCTGAACATGGTTGTTTGTCCCATGAATCCTTTAATAACATTTGCATGATCTTGCGTAAGCATTGTGGGAACAGGATCATACTTTGCAGAAAAATCGAAAAGAGTAAAGTAATCGTTCTGAAAATCTAAAATCTCCGCCGGTTGAATATCAATGTCGCTGTATTCATAAACAAAAGGGTTCATTTCTAATTTGAAATTTTCAAACGCAAGAGTATTCTTGAAATTTAATTGAGTTTGAGCATTTTGATCGGTGGCATCGCCATCATACATTTTATCGCAGATGTCAACATTCTCAGCGGCAAGAGCAATGTCATAAGAATCGGTAGCGGAACACATTGCAAATAAAAATCCACCGTCGGCAATAAAATTTTTGATTGATAAAGCAACGGCTTTCATCATATCTGAAACTTTTTTGTACCCCAATTTTTTTGCGTTTGCTTCGTAGCGTATTTGCTGTTCGATGTACCATTGGGCGTTGCTGTAACTTCCGTAAAACTTTCCGTATTGCCCGGTAAAATCTTCGTGGTGCAGATGCAGCCAATCATATTTTTGCAATGAACCGTTTAGCATCTCATCGTTCCAAAGTTTGTCATAAGGAATTTTTGCATACTCAAGCACGAGCGTAACTGCATCATCCCACGGTTGAAATCCCGGCGGAACATACACGCCGATTTTGGGAGCTTTTTCTAACCGGACAACATCCATATTTTGGTCATCGCTTTGAACAAACGCATAAATTGAAGTCGCTTCCGAAGTGGTAAGCGGAGTGAACGAAACTCCTTCGATGCGACATTCATTTTCTATTTGCTTTACATAATCTAAGAGAAATGAACCGCCGCGGTAGTTGAGCAGCCAATCAGCTTTCAGCCCTTGTTCTAAAGCATGAAAAGTGATGCCGTAAGCTTTTAAATGATCGGTTTGGGTAAGATCCATCGGTATCAAGATCTTGTTCTGCGCAAGAATTGAGCAGGGAAAAAAAAGAAGAAAGAGAATTTTTATTAACGGCATTGAGGTAACGATCATTGATAAATGTTACTTGTAAAAATTGTAAAAGCACAGGCACTGATATTTTTCATTAAAGGAGTGGGTGCATCCATGGTTGAAGGTTTAAATAATTAAAGTAAACGTAAAACAATCACTCATTCAATCATTTAGTCATGCAAGTTTATAATAGCCTTAATAAATATTTAATCAAGTATCAAGTTCTACTTTCACCCAAACCGTTACGCCGATTTTCTGCCTGATTCAAGATAAATCGGTTCGGCTTTTTCCATTACCACATCGCGGGTAACTATACATTTTTCAACTCCGGATTTGGAAGGGATATCAAACATGATATCAATCATAAAATCTTCTAATATTGAACGAAGAGCGCGAGCACCGGTTTTGCGTTCTTTTGCTTTTTTAACAATGGCATCCAACGCGAACGGATCAAATTCCAATTCGATCCCTTCCATTGCTAAAAGTTTTTTATATTGTTTTAGAATAGCGTTTTTAGGAGTTGTTAAAATATTTTTTAACGCTTCATCACTTAAAGAATGCAAAGGTGCAATAACAGGCAAGCGTCCAATCAATTCAGGAATAAGTCCGAATCGTAAAAGGTCTTCCGGCTGAACAAGCGCGATGAGTTCATCATCGGAGAGTTCCTGTTTACCGCTGATATCAGAGCCGAAGCCCATTTTGCTTTTGTTGATACGCGAAGCTATTACTTTTTCAATTCCTTCAAAAGCTCCTCCGACGATAAACAAAATATTTTTCGTATTCACATTTAACAAATTTTGTTCGGGATGTTTTCTGCCCCCTTTTGGCGGAACGCCGGCAATGGTTCCTTCTAAAATTTTCAGTAACGCTTGTTGAACGCCTTCACCGGAAACATCGCGCGTAATACTTGCGCCCTCACTTTTGCGTGCAATTTTATCAATCTCATCAATATAGACAATTCCTTTTTGAGCCTTTTCGATATTAAAATCAGACGCCTGCAAAAGTGAAACCAAAACAGTTTCTACGTCATCGCCAACGTAACCGGCTTCTGTAATAGTTGTTGCGTCGGCAATGGCGAAAGGGACATCGAGAATTTTTGACAGCGTTTGTGCAAGCAAAGTTTTTCCAACGCCGGTGGGACCGAGCAAAAGAATATTACTTTTTTCAATCTCAACATCATCAAGTTCAAAAAAAGTGCTCTTTGTGTTTACTCTTTTATAATGATTGTACACAGCAACGGAAAGTGTTTTCTTTGCCCGCTCTTGACCGATAACGTGTTCATCCAATGTTTTTTTAATAACATCGGGAGTTAACAAACTTGCTTTGCCCGGCTTCGTTGTATTGTACGCCGCAAGATTATTTTTAAGAATATCCACACTGCTGGTAATACAGCGGTCGCAGATATAAACATCCGGACCGGCTATCAAGCTGCCGACTTCTGAGCCGTCTCTTCCACAAAATGAACATTTAACAATTCGACTATTTAATTTTTTTGCCATTATTTTTCTCTAACTTATTTTATTTCGTAATTTATTTATCGCTTCCCGCGCTTCATCAAGATATAATGAATCGGGAAACCGGAGCAGAAGATTTTGATATTCTTCAATTGCTTTCGCCGGATTTTTTAATCCGTACCGGTATATTTTAGCTGCAAGCAAGTTGGCTTTATCGGCAAAAATGTTCTTTTCATCTCTTTTAAGTAAACTATCAACCTGATCTAACGCTTGTTGATAGCGGTCTAAACTAATGTCGGACTCAATCAAACGAAGTTCGGCTAATTGTTTTATCAGAAAAGGAGTTTGTTCGGTTTTAACTAAAGATGAAAAAGTTTTTCCCGCTTTATCGAACTGATTTACCAACAAAGCAAAATCTCCTTCTGCAAATTTAACTAAAGTTAATGAATCATTAAAAGCCGAAGTGAGCAAAAATGAAAGTTCCAGCGCATCGTTTGAGATATTGTCGCCCGAGGCAGAAACTAACTGGCGAAGCAATTTATTTGATTCAGTGAAATCTCCCCTGAAAAACGCCATTTTGGCTTTCCAGAATTTAGCTTTGTTTTTATTTTCGTCATTCGCCCGAGGATTGGAGAGAATTTTATCATAAAAAGAAGACGCCTTGTTGATATTTCCCTGTTGAAGTTGCATTGCTGCCATCACCAAACAGGCGTCAGTATAAAAACCGGAAAAAAGAAAATTTGAAATAATGTTGTTAAAAGATTTTTCGCTTTCTTTTGCATCCCCAATTTTTCTGCCGTACAAATATCCGAGATGAAAGATCGCTTCAACGCCCTGCTTGGAAAAAGGGTTCTTTTCCGCAACTTCTCTATAAATTGAAAGAGGTTCTTCGTATAATTTTTCGTGAAAATATTTTTTAGAGGGAAAAGTTTTCCAGAGTTGGGCAGAATCGGCGGTTTCAATTTCCAGCCTCGCTTCCGAGTTTTTTGCAAGATTTAATTTAATTTGAAGTTGAAATGGGGCGTCGGGATATTTTTTTAATAGATAGGAAAAAACTTCCGCTGCAGACGCATATTCTTTTTCTAAAGACAATTGAGCAGCAAAAGCAAAGAGGTCATTTCCCTTATATTGTTCTTTGTTATCAAGCGTTTTGTAGAGTGAGAAAGCTTTTTCATACCGGCGGCTTGCGGTGTAAAGTTTTGCTAAAATATTACCAATAGCGGGAAATTGTTCGGGTTGTTCATCTTCAAAAACATTGATGAAGACATTTAAAGCTTCGCTCCGGGCAGCATAAGTAAAAATCCGGGATTCGACACTCGGGAATTGTTTATAGTCAACTCTTAAGATCGTGATAAATTCTTCCGCGCATTTTTTATAATCCATTTTAAGCGCGTAAAGGTTGGCAAGATCGTAGCCCAAATAAAAATCTTTCCCCGAAATTAATTTTGCACGATGAAGCAGATCAATGGCTTTATCAAACGCACGCAGCTCAATTGCCGTATTTGCCAGCGTTCTGTAAGAAATAATATCGTTTTTATTTTTTAAATAATCATCCCATAGTTGAAACGCTCTTTTTTCGTCTCCATTTAAATAGAGAGTGGTGCCAAGCATACCAACGAGAGAGATGTTATCTTTTTCGACTGACAATTTTTGCTGAATCAGAAAACTGGAATTGTTGTATTCCTTTAATTGGATGTAGCATTTATTTAACGACTGGAAAAAAGTAAAATTATTCGGCTGGGCTTTATAGAGTTCTTCATAGATGGGTTTTGCTTTAACGTATTCGCCAATCTGCTCATAACTTTGGGCAAGCATAAACCTATTTTGCAGATCACCTTGCTGAGAAAAGTTGGCTTCCGCTAAAATTAAAAGAATGACTATGAGATTAAATTTCATTTAATTGTTTTTATCTCTTTACAAATTGACGAATAACTGGCACGTAAAGTTCACTTGTTCAAGAACAACTTGATCGAATAAAAAAGGAGGAAAGTGGCAAAAACCTTTTTTAACAGTTGTTCCGGTACCTGCACCGCAACTTTGGAAGAAAAATAGCTCCCGATAATAAAAGTAACCGCCATAAAAGCGGCTGCTTTTAAATTCATACTGCCGGCTTTGTAATAATTTATGACAGCTAAAATACCGATGGGAGGCAAGAGCAACGCAAGTGACGTTCCCTGTGCTTGTTGTTGAGAGTAGCCGAGAATCATGGTTAATGCGGGAATAATGATGATTCCTCCTCCAATTCCCAAGAATCCACTCATAATTCCGGCGGCAAGACCGATTATTAAATAAATTAATAGTTCATACATCAGCTTTTCTTTCGTGAATTTTAGAAGTTTTGTTAATTTCTCTTATCAATTTAAAACAATTTGAACCAAAGAGAAATAGTATATTACAAAAGTGAAAACAAAATCATTAAATCAGAGAAAACAATATATTTTACTTGCAGTCTATCTGTTTTTGGTAATTGCGAGTTTATTCCACCACCATTCTTATTCGTTTAAGAATGGCGATGACAGTGTTGTTTCCCTTCAAAATAAAAGTGAAGCAGTTAATGATTTCTTAGTTGGTTCAACCGGAATTTGTTTACTCGATCATTTTTTACAGTCAATTAATTTCTCAGATGATTCTATTGCGGGAAAAGCAATAGACCTTCCCGGGTCAGAAGAAGTAACCGAAATTTCTTCTTCAAGTGCAACGCTTCAAGTTTTTTATTATTCTTATCCCTTAAGAGCTCCTCCCACGATTTAGACCTCCCTTTTTCTTTTTTTATAATCGCTAATTTTAAAATTAAAGGAGTCTCTTATGTTTAAGTACTTATTGGTTTTTATTACCTATTTTATTTTTTCCGTCAGTTTTTCTCAACCCATCTTTTTAGTGCAGGGCGTTGTCATTGATTCGCATAATCAGGAACCGCTAATTGGGGTTAATGTCTATTTAAAAGAATTAAAAATTGTTGTCGAATCAAACGAGAACGGAATTTTTCAATTCTCTAACCTTGCTGCCGGAAGTTACACTCTTGTTTCATCGCTCACAGGGCATAGAGAAATTACAACAAAAATAATAATCCCGCTAAAAGAAAAGCTTATTATTGAAATGCACGAGAAAGTAATTAATATGAATGAAACCATAGTTACGGGAAATCCATTTTCACTTGATCTAAAAGAACTATCGCAGGCAACAATTTCACTTTCACAGCTTGATTTACAAATTAAAAGAAGTGCAACCTTAGCACAATCATTGGACTTCCAACCCGGTGTTGCAATGCGTTCAAACGGAACAGCCGCTTCCCGCCCTGTTATCCGCGGATTTAGCAACAATATGATTTTAATATTAGAAGACGGACTCCGGATGGGAGATTTATCTTCTGCTTCCGATGATCATGGAATTTCTGATGACGGAAGCGAACCTGAAAAAATTGAAATAATTAGAGGACCTGCAAGTTTACTCTACGGAAGTAACGCCATAGGCGGAGTTGTGAATGTTATTACCGATGCAATTCCGTCAACTATTCCACAGCAAGTAAACGGACATTTCTTAACGGAAGGTTCGTCTGGCAATAGCCAGTATTTAACTAATCTCCATCTTAATTACGGTATTAATCTTTTTTCGTTTCATGGCAATTTATATAAAAGAAAAGCTGGTGATTATAAAATTCCAACCGGCGGCAAAACATGTAATTCTTTTTTTGAAACCTTCGGAGGACAAACGGGAGTTTCATTTCATCCTAATTGGGGAACCGCCGGAATAAGTTTTTCTTCGTTCCATAATCAGTATGGGCTGCCTGCTCCATCCGGAAGCACTTCTGCGGCATACATTGACATGAAAAAAACTCAAGTAAAATATTTAACTGATATAAATATTGATAATGGTTTTTTGTCAGCGATTAATTTAAAAGGCAGTTATCAAAATTATCATCATAATGAGATTGATAGATTTAGCGGTGTTATTGGCACTTCATTCAACCTTGAGACTGCAAATATTGATATTTCATCCAAGCATGTTCCGTTAGCGTTTTTTATGAACGGGATTATCGGATTCTCGTCAACCTATCAGAAATACAAAATACTAGGAAGTGAAGCAATAACGCCAAATACCGATGTATTGACTGCGGCAGCGTATGTTTTTGAACAAGTGAAATTCAAAAAGTTAAATCTCTCCTTTGGAATAAGGACTGAGGTTAGTAATATAAATATTAGCCAAGCTGTTTTAACGGATTCTCTTTTTGCAAATCAAAAAAATAATTTTGCCACGTTGTCCGGTTCATTGGGATTAGTTTATTCTCTCTCAGGAGAGCAATCGCTATTTTTCAATGCCGCTAAAGCTTTTAGATCACCAAGCGCTGATGAACTTGCATCTTATGGCATCCACGAAGCGGCAAATAGTTTTGATATCGGGAATAGAAATTTGCAAGTCGAAAACAATTTAGGATTTGATTTAGGTTTACGATCAATAAGTGAAGAATATTCTGCCGAACTTGCAGGCTACGTATATTCTGTTAACAACTATATTTCAAGAACTCCGCAAGCATTTTTTTATAGTGATGAAACTGACAAAACTGCAAATTCAATAATTGGGTTTAATGATTCAACCGGTTTTAGAGTGAAGAAATATTTAAATGAAGAAGCAGTCTTTTATGGTTTCGAGAGTAAGATAAGCGCGAAATTGAAGGATAACCTTGCAGCTACAATAATTGCGGATTATGTACGGGCAAAAAATTATAAAACGAAAGAGAATCTGCCCCAAATTCCGCCATTCCGGTTTTCGCTTGAAACAAGATATACTGTTGATCAATTTTGGTTTGGCTTTAACGCAAAAGCTGCAGCATCTCAAAAAAATATTTCAATAAATGAAACTCCAACTGCAGGCTATTTTCTTGTTGATTTTTATGGAGGTATGAAATTCTTTTCGGGCAGATTTGCACATGTCTTCTCATTAAAGGTGGATAATGCTTTTAATCGAATTTACAGAGATCATCTTTCTGCAATTAAAGAGTTTACGCTGATGCCAGGAAGGAATATTTCACTAAGCTATAAATTCCTATTTTAAATTTGTAAAAATAAATCGTTTATTTGTACAGTTAAAATTTTTAAATATGCGCCAAAGTAAAAATTGTACTAAATAGTTCATAGGAGAATAAATGCAAAAAAAAATAACGATCTTTTTACCATATAACGGTTTTAATTATACACAAAAAACGGTGGATTCGTTTTTATGTTCGGGACAAGTTGAAGAAGTTTATCTTCTCGTAACAAAGAAAGATGTGCCGGGAATAAAAAAATGCAAAATTCTTTTTGTTGAAAATCTGTTTGGCTCCGCAACAGTAAAAGAAATAATTGCAAAATCTGAAACGGAATACACGGCAATTGTTAAACAAGATACTTTACTTGAACTTGGTCAATTTGCCTTAGAACGTTTTGTCTCTATTGCAGAAAATACTTCCGCCGGATTAACCTATTCTGATTATTATGAAATTAAAGATGAAGTTCGACAGCCGCATCCCACCATTGAATATCAAGAGGGAAGTCTTCGTGATGATTTTAATTTCGGCGATTTGTTTTTATTTAACACAGCGGCAATGAAAGAACTTCAGTTTGATGAAGCGTATAGTTTTAGCGGATTTTATGATCTGCGTTTGAAGATTTCGCAAAAGAATAAAATTGTCCGCATCGGGGAATTCCTTTATTCATCAATTGAAACTGATGAGCGAAAATCCGGTGAAAAATTGTTTGATTACGTTGATCCACGCAACCGTGCGACCCAAATTGAAATGGAAAAAGTTTGTACGCATCATTTGAAAACCATTGGCGCTTATTTGAAACCGGAATTTAAAAAAATAGATTTCGATAAATCGGATTTTAAATTTGAAGCCTCGGTAATTATTCCGGTAAAAAACCGGGTGAAAACCATTAGCGATGCTATACAATCTGTTCTGAAACAAAAAACTTATTTTTCTTTCAATCTTTTTATTGTTGACAATTACTCCGATGATGGAACAACCGAAAAAGTTGAAGCATTTGCAAAAGAAGATGCTCGAATCATTCACATCATTCCGGAGAGAAAAGATTTAGGCATAGGCGGCTGCTGGAATGAAGCAGTCCACCACGCAAGCTGTGGTAAGTTTGCCGTGCAGCTTGACAGCGATGATATGTACAGCGATGAAAACACGCTGCAAAAAATTGTAAATAAATTTTACGAAGAAAACGTCGCCGCAGTTATCGGCAGTTATTTGATGACGAATTTTAAATTGGAGCAGCTTCCTCCGGGCGTAATTGACCACAAAGAATGGACGCCGGAAAACGGGAGAAACAATGCGTTAAGAATAAACGGGCTCGGCGCTCCGCGCGCTTTTTACACGCCGGTTTTGCGCGAAGTAAAAATTCCGAATGTCAGTTACGGTGAAGATTATTCGACTGTTCTTGCAATCTCGCGCCGTTACCAGATTGGAAGAATATACGAACCGCTGTATTTCTGCCGCCGGTGGGAAGGAAATACTGATTCCGCTCTTTCAATTGTACAGATGAACAACCACAATTTTTATAAAGATAAAATCAGAACATTTGAACTGCTGGCGAGAAAGAAGCAAGTGAGAAGTAGAAAGTAGAAAGTAGAAAGTTGAAAGTTGAAAGTAGAAAGTAGAAAGTAGAAAGTAGAAAGTAGAAAGTAGAAGGTTGAAAGCAGAAAGTTGAAAGAGGATAGGAAATATATTACAGCGGCTAAAGCATTAATGCAAACTCAAAAAGTAAATTGGGAACAATGTAAAAACGGGTATACAACGCTTGCTTCCGTTAAAACAAAAGTTTTTCAGTTTAATAATTTTTCGATTAAAGTTCAATTTAATCCAGGAAGAATGATCTCAACTTCAGCTAAAGTTGATGAACAATCAATCAATGATCGGAAATGTTTTTTGTGTAAAGAAAATTTACCGCAAGAGCAGCAATCCGTTGATTATAAAGATGATTTCTTAATTCTTGTAAATCCATTTCCGATTTTCCCGGAACATTTTACACTTCCCTCAATACATCACACAAAACAGAATATTGAAAATTCTTTTTTTGTATTCCTCTATTTCTGTAGAGATTTGAACCCGGATTTTTCTGTGTTTTACAATGGTCCGAAGTGCGGCGCTTCAGCGCCCGATCATCTACACTTTCAAGCCGGCACAAAATATTTTATGCCGATTGATCTTGAATATGAGCAGCTCAAAAAAAAGTTTGGTGAAGAACTCATAAAGATTAAATCGCTTCACGTCTTTGCAATTGATGACGGTTTTCGCAAAATGATTTCATTTGAAGGAAATTCAACTCCTGAAATCGAAGAAGCTTTTCAAATATTTTATTCTTCTTTCAAAAAAATAACCGGGCAGGATGAAGAACCGATGATGAATATTATCGGTTCTTATCAAAATAAAAAATGGCGGGTAATTATTTTCTTACGGAAAAAACATAGACCAGATGCGTTTTTTGAAGAAGATCAAGAGAAAAGGATATTACTCAGTCCCGCAGCGGTTGATATTGGCGGGGTTTGTATTACTCCGCGCGAAAAAGATTTCGAAACAATCACCAAAGAAAAATTAAAAGAAATTTTTACCGAAGTTTTTTTTGATGAAAGTTTCTTCCTAAGGTTTAAAAAGAAATTGCAGAGCGATCTTGAACTTTATTATTACTCTTGACTCATTAGGTCGGCAATAAATCGTAAGTTTTGATTTTTAGAATTAGAAATAATTATTTTGATGATCGCCGTAAGCGGAACGGCTAAAAGCATTCCAAGAATTCCCCAAATGTAACCCCAAAGCAACACCGAAAGAAGAATGGCAATCGGGTTCAAGTTCAATCGCCTGCCAATGAGCTGGGGCTCTAATAAATTAAAAAAAGCAGTTTGAATAAATCCCAAGCCGCCGGCAATTAAGATTGTAAAACTTAACGATTCATATTGAATAATTGCCATCAGTGTAGGTAATACCAGGGCTATTGCAGAGCCGATCGAAGGAATAAAATTGAGGAAGAATGTCAGCAATCCCCACATCACCGGGAAATCAATTTTAAAAAGGTAAAGAAAAAAGCCGACGAAAATTCCCGCCAAAAGATTAATCGAAATTTTTGAGATAACATATTTCTGAATTTGCCCGGTAATGGATTTTAAGGTTTTAGCAAACTGCTGTTCCGTTTGTGCTTCTTCTTTTCCGAAAATTTCATTTCCCTTGGAGTTAGAATCAGCACCGTAGTATCTTCGACTGATCGCGGAGTAAATAGACTTATGCCCACTTTCTATAAAGATAAAGAAAAAAAGAAGGAAGAGAATATACCCTACTAAACTCAATGCCGAATTGAAAGCGCCGCCGGCAAGGGCTTTATAGTCAAGCTTTGTTAATATTTTTTGGATGGAAAAATATTTAAAATAAGGATCGGTAATTCCTAATCCGAGTGCAGATTTTCTTACGATTAAATTAAGTTTGGAAAAATAATTTGGCAGATCTTCGGACAACCGTACTACAGAATCAACTACAAACCTGATGACCCCGAACGAAATAAACGTTACAATAATGATATTAAAAATAATAATCAGCCAGAGGGGGATTTTCTTTTCAGTTAAATAAGAATTAACAGGTGAAAAGAGAATGAAGAGAAAGGAGGCAACTATAAAGGGGACGAAAATACTCTGCAATTCGGAAAGAAGAATTCCGAGTGCCACAAGTCCAATGATAACAACAAAAAATGTTAATGGGGAATTAGATTCAAATTTTTCTTTCATGCATGTACAATAAAATTGTTCACTACAAAAGTATTTATATTTTTAACTTCCCGCAATAAAATGAAGGAAAATCTTTTACGTTGAAGGAAACCGGTTTCTCCGTATTTTTTTTTGACATTAACTAAATATCGGTTATTTTTCAATTGACATAAAAAATAAAAATGGATGAACCGGTTGATTTTTCCTATTTCATTAATTTATTTTGCACAGGAATTAACAGAAAAAATTCTTAATCTTATTCGTTTTCCTCTATCTTCATTGTTTCTATGCCTAAAATGCAGATTAAGAAAAAGATTGAGAAGTCAGTTTTATCTTTTGCGTAACATGATTCATTTAATTAAAACATTAACATATCAAGTATGTGAGAGTATTGGAGGCTTACACATGAGAATTGATAGACAATTACTTTTAGTCCCAATTATTTTATTTTTCTTATCCTCTGCTGCGTTTGCACAGACGGGCAAAATAGCCGGGAAGATTACAGATGCCGCGAATGGCGAAGGTATTCCCTTTGTGAATGTTGTGGTTCTGGGTACTACCCAGGGCGCTGCTTCAAACCTGGATGGTGATTTTGCGATCATCAACCTTAAACCGGGAGTTTACTCTATACGGGTTAGCGCAATCGGGTATAACAACATTACTTACGAAAATATTAATGTTTCTACAGGATTAACAACCGCATTAAACGCTAAGCTTGGCTCCAATGCGCTTACTATTTCTCAAGATGTTGTTATCATTGCGGAAAGACCAATGGTGCAAAAAGATTTAACCGCATCAACATCCATTATGAGCGATCAGTTGATTTCCGAGCTTCCGGTAACTGAAGTTGGTGATTTACTGCAGCTGCAAGCCGGAATCACCAAAGGCGGCGGCGGAGAACTTCACTTACGAGGTGGAAGAAGCGGCCAGATTGCTTTTCAAATTGATGGCGTACCAATTACCGATGCGTATGACGGCAGCAATATCATTGATGTTTCAACGAATTCCATTCAAGAATTGCAAGTTGTCTCCGGCGCTTTTAATGCTGAATTTGGACAAGCAATGTCAGGTATTGTTAATATTGTTACTAAAGATGGCGATGAAAGTTTCAACGGAAGTTTGCAATCGTATGTCGGTGATTATCTTTCTTCAAAGGAAGATAAGTTTTGGAATATCAAAAGCGTAAAACCAACGGCAATACGGAACATTGAAGGGAGTCTCAGCGGTCCGATTATTCCGGAGAATCTGTTCTTCTTTGTAAACGGAAGATATTTTTATAACACCGGCTACCTCTATGGTAAAAGGGATTTTTTGGTTACCGATTATTCCCGTGAAAGAGATGCCTCGCAGGGCGGCGGCTATTCGATTAAGAAAAATGGCGATAGCTCCTTTGTTCCAATGAACTCAAATGACCGCGTTTTCGGTCAAGCAAAATTAACCTATCGCTTAACTGGCGGTATTCGTTTAAGTTATAATTACATTCTTGATAAACAACAATATCAGGATTACGATGGCAATAATAGGCTAACACCGGATAATAATCTTCATCGCTTTAAAACAGGCTATTCAAATACTCTAAGTTTAAACCATGCACTCTCAGCATCAACATTTTACACTTTAAACCTCTCTTATTTTTATAAAGATTATCATCACTATTTATTTGAGAATGTTTATACCGGTGATACCTTACGACCAACATTTTATGTTGATAACAGTTTCCTCCAAACACCTCCTTATAGTTTTGCTATCGGCGGAACAAACACAAATAGGTTTACACGGAATACTTCTTCAATTGATGCTAAGTTAGATATGACTTCTCAGTTGAATAAAGAAATTTCAATTCAGTTTGGCGGAGAGTTTAAGAAGCATCGTTTGTATTTTGAAAATATCAATTTACAGCCTCTGCTGGTTAATGGATCAAAAACTTTTCCATACAATGTAACGGTTCCGCAGGCTACTTCAACGGATTATGATCAGTACGTAAAAGAACCTTCTGAAATTTCCGGCTATATTCAATCTAAATTTGAAGCGTTCAATTTGATATTCAATGCCGGCGTGCGTCTGGATATTTTCAATCCTAATAGCTTTATCCTTAGCGATCCATCTGACCCGGATATAAATAACCCTATTCGTCCTGAAAATCAATTTGTTGATGCTAACCAGAATGGGAAATATGATGCCGGAGAAACAGTTAAAACTTTAGCAGATAGAAAAACCTATTGGTATAAAGATGCTAAGGTGAAGTATCAATTAAGCCCGAGATTAGGAATTGCTTTTCCTATTACGGATAAAGGTGTGATTCATTTTTCTTACGGACATTTTTTTCAGCTTCCTTCTTATGAACTGCTTTATAACAATCCAAACTTTAAACTTGGCGATGGTTCCGGTAATCAAGGCTTAGTCGGCAATGCTGATTTGAAACCGCAAAAAACCGTTAAAGGTGAAATCGGAATTCAACAGCAAATTGGCGAAGATATGGCTCTTGATGTTACGATGTTCTTTGAAGATTTCCGCGATCTTATCGGCACGCAGACCAATGATATTTTAGTATTCGGCGGGGCAAAATCCTACAGCCAATACGCAAATTCTCATTTTGGATTTTCAAAAGGAATTATCGTAAAATTTGAAAAACGTTTTATGGGAGGTTTAGCGATAAATGTTGACTATACTTATGCAGTTACAAAGGGTAACGCCTCAAATCCTGCAGATGCAAGAAATGCAGTTTTAGGCGGGGCTGCACCGGAAACTTTTATTACCCCGTTAGATTGGGATCA
>MNVA01000049.1 GCA_001871325.1 Ignavibacteria bacterium CG1_02_37_35 | reverse complement strand
GCATTTGGCAAAATCAATATCAAACTTGGTTACCCATAACGCTTTTTTCTTCCCTTGAGAAGTTTTGCCGAGGTCATCTGTCGGCAAACCTTTCACGGTATCAATTGAAATACAACTTACCGGGCAAGCGCGCGCACACTGGTCGCAGCCGATGCAGTCATCAATATTTACGAATAAACGATTTCGCGCCCGATCCACCATCGGGACTTTTACACTTGGATATTGTATAGTTACCGATGGAGTGAATAAATGAAGAAACGTAACTTTCATTCCGATGAAAACGGTAACTAATCCGTCTTTAATATTATTTAAATATTCTCTCATTAATTATAAAACCATTATTAATGCAACAATTAAAAAATTTACGAACGCAATAGGGATCAAATATTTCCAGCACAAAGTCATTAATTGATCAACGCGGAGGCGGGGAAGTGTCCACCGCAGCCACATTTGTACAAAGACGAAGAAAATTCCTTTAACGGTGAACCAGAAAAATTGTTCAATCGGAACAAGCCATGTCAATCCAATTAAGTTTCCCAAATATCCAAACGGTGAATGATAGCCGCCGAAAAATAATGTCGCAACAACCGCAGAAACAGCGAACATATTTGCGTATTCAGCAAGGAAAAACATAGCGAACTTCATACCGGAATACTCCGTATGGTAACCGGCGACTAATTCAGATTCTGCTTCGGGAATATCAAACGGAGTTCTGTTTACTTCAGCAAGCGAACTAATATAAATGATGATGAAACCGATAAACATAAAGGGAAGAAGAATCAATTTCTTTATTCCTGCAATACTTCCGCCGAAGATCATCCAATCCCAAAACCTGTTTGTCTGAAACTCAGTAACTTTTGTCAAGTTTAATGAACCGACTACTACCACAACAGTAAGAATTACTATTACCGTTGGAATTTCATAGCTAATAACTTGTGCAGCAGAACGAACAGCGCCGTAAAGAGAATACTTATTATTAGAAGCCCAGCCAGCCATCAAAATACCGGCGACAACCAAACCGGAAACCGCAACTATATAAAGAATTCCAAGATCAATTCCGGAACCAATGTAAGCGGAAGAAAAAGGAATAGCGGCGAATGCGGCGTAACTTCCCATAAAGACCAGCACCGGTGCAATATTGAAAAGTTTTTTATCGGTATCCGTCGCAGTAATATCTTCTTTTTGAATGAGCTTTAAAATATCGGCAATAGTTTGCATCCAACCGTGGTACCCGACCCGCATCGGTCCAAGTCTATCCTGCATGTGGGCGGAGACTTTTCTTTCAAGCCAAACGGCAAAAAGAGCAAACGGAACTATAAAAGCAAACGGAAGTGCTCCAGAAATAAAGGATGCAATAACATCGCCGCCAAACAAGTTTGCAAGAAATTCGTATATCATCTATCAACTTCTCCTAAAACAATATCAATACTTCCGAGAATAGCTACAACATCTGCAATGAGATGTCCTTTACATAATTCTCCAAGCACGCTAAGATTAATAAATGATGGAGGACGAACTTTCACTCTGAATGGCTGTAATTGCCCTTTGCTTACAATGAAAAATCCAAGTTCGCCTTTAGGATTTTCAACGCGCGAATAGATTTGCCCTTCAGGAGGTTTAACTCTTTTCGGTAAAGCAGAAGTAATTTCTCCTTCGGGAAGTTGATCTAACGCTTGTTCAATAATTCTGATACTTTGTTCCATTTCTTGAACGCGGAGGAAATATCTATCCCAGCAATCGCCGACCTGCCCGTGTAAACCTTTGCCAACAGGAATTTCAAAATCGAAGCGATCATAAATAGAATAAGGATCATCGCGGCGTATATCCCATTTCAGTCCGCTTGCGCGAAGATTTGGACCGGTAATGCCGTAGTTTATAGCTGATTCTAAATTAAGCACTCCAACGTTAGCGGTTCTTTCAATAAAAATTTTATTGTATGAAAGAAGATCATTAATTTCAACGATTGTCTTCTTAAAATCCTTTAAGAAATCTTTTGTTTCATTTACAAAATTGAGAGGAAGATCGTGAGAAAGACCGCCGATCCAAATGTAATTGTAAAGCAATCTTGCACCGCACGTTTTTTCAAAGAGAGAAAGAATTCTTTCTCTATCGCGGAAGCAATAAAGAAAAGGAGTGAAAGCGCCGATATCAATTCCATAGGTTCCTACGGCAACTAAATGTGAAGCAATTCTTTGCAACTCCGACATAATTACGCGGATGTACTCAACTCTTTCGGGGACTTTAATATCGAGAAGTCTTTCAACAGCAACTGCGTAACCCATTTCATTATTCATTGAAGCGAGGTAATCCAAACGGTCAACGTAAGGGATAATTTGCGGATAGGTCATCGCCTCGCAATGTTTTTCAAAACAGCGGTGCAAATAACCGAGATGCGGTTTTACATTTACTATGATCTCACCTTCGAGTTCTAATTCTAATCTTAAAACACCATGAGTCGAGGGATGCTGCGGTCCCATATTGAGGACCATTTGTTCAGTTTTTAGCATAATATTTTAGTTGTCAGTAATCAGTTTTTAGTTTCTTTTGTAAAGAAGCTAATATTTTTTTAATTTCTTCATTCATTTGTCATTGGTCAAAAGACATTAGTCATTATTTTCTAATGACGATTGACGAATGACTATTGACAATTAATACGGAACCTTCATTCCGTGATAGAATTCCGGATTCTTGTAATCTTTTCGTAAAGGATAACCGGCTTCCCAATCGTACGGCATTAAAATTCTACGAAGATCGGGATGATTTAGAAATTTTATTCCGATCATATCATACGCTTCACGCTCATGCCAGTCGGCGCAAGCCCAAACTCTGCTAACGGTTTCTACTTCGGGATTTTCTCTTTCAGTAAAAATTCTAAGCACAAGTTTATGTTTTAATTTCATACTTTCTAAATGATAAACGACGGAAAGCGTACCGCCTTTAAATTCAGTTGTGCCGTCTTCCAAAGTAACTTTTTCGCCGTTAGCGTCATCTAAAGCAGAGAGAAGAGTAAGGCTGTCAAACTGCAATTCTTCATTATCTCTCAAGAACCAGCAAATGTCAGTTACCGATAAGGGCGCAACATCAATCACTGCTTCTTTCGGTAATTTTGTGTTTAATTGAAGAACGGCATCGCCAAACTTCTCTTTTAAGATCGCAAAAATTTCTTCTGAAGATTTCATACGGCTTTCTTTACCATTGATTCATTTCTAATTTTTTGTTGAAGCGTCAAAAGTCCATCCAATAATGCTTCCGGGCGTGGAGGGCAGCCGGGAACATACACATCAACGGGAATAACTCTGTCAACACCTTTCAAAACGTGATAGCCGTGTTCCCAATAAGGTCCGCCGCAATTTGAGCAGCTTCCCATTGAGATAATATATTTCGGATCAGGCATTTGTTCGTAAAGTCTTTTTATACGAATAGCCATTTTGAAAGTAACCGTGCCGGAAATAATAATAATATCGCTCTGCCGTGGAGAAGGGCGGGGAATAACGCCGAACCGGTCAAAGTCATAATGTGAAGCGGAAGTTGCCATCATCTCGATAGCGCAGCAGGCGAGCCCGAAACTCATCTGCCAGAGGGAAGATAATCTTGCCCAATTTAAAAGGTCATCAATTTTGGTTATGACAATATTGTCGTCATTAAATTCTTTATCTAAAAGACCCATGCTAAACTCGATTATATATAAAAAGCATTCGTAAAAACTAATTAGAGTAGAAAGCGGAAAGTTGCAAGTAGAAAGAAATATCTTTTTACTTTTTACTTTTTACTTTTTACTTGGAAAGAAGCATCAACTTCTTGAACTGAATTTTTCATTTTTGAACTTTGAGGATAAGGGCGAGCCCATTCCAAATCCCCCTTTTTCCATTCGTAAGCCATTCCAAGACCTAAAAAGAATAAGAAAATCACGCCGATAAAATATCCGGCTAGACCATACTGCTGATAGACGACCGTCCAGGGAACTAACAAAACAACTTCTACATCAAAGATGAGGAAGATGAGGGCAACCACGTAAAAGCGGATATTGAATTTTACCCAGGGAGTTCCTTCCGGATTTTCACCGCATTCATAAATCATTAGTTTTTCTTTGGTAGGTCGGGCAGGTCTAATAAGTTTCGCCATAAAAACTGACACAATTACAAAAATAATTGCGATCAGCATAAAAGCGAAAATTTTTCCGAATTCTGTAAGCATTAAACTTTCTATTAAATTTTGTATCCAAATTTAGCACTATTTAAAAGAATGTCAAAAAAAAATTCAATTGAGGGGAACTTTTTTTCAAAAAAAATGATTTGAAAGTGGTTGTAGATCGAACTTGAGTGCGATAAAAACAATGAGATTTTTCCATTATCGGAATAAAGCTCGAATAACAATAGGTGAATGATTGTTGGGCGAATTTCGGTTTGTTAGTGCTTATCATTTGTTTAAATTTGTCGAGCAAAATCACGATATGCAAAATTATAAGAAAATCGCTCCTTATTTTTTGTTTTGAGTTGTTAGCCTTGGTTACTATTTTAAACTAAAGAAATAATAAGGAAGGGAACTATTATGAACGCACGTTATTGGATAAGCAAACTAAATCTCATCAAACATCCCGAAGGCGGATATTATGCGGAAGTTTACCGCTCGGAGGAAGTAATGACGCTGGGAGCTTTGCCGGATCGCTATTCCGGTGAGAGGAATGTCTCTACTTCGATCTATTTTTTATTGGATAAAGTAGATGTTTCCCATTTCCACAAATTGCAGTCTGATGAGATATGGCATTTTTATTACGGTTCATCATTAACCATTCATTTAATTGATGGCGCAGGTAATTATTCAGCTCAAAAGCTTGGGAGAAATTTGGAGGTAGGAGAAGTTCTCCAGTTTGTAATTCCAAAGCTTACCTGGTTTGCGGCAGAAGTGAACGACAAAAAATCTTTTTCGTTAATTGGTTGCACTGTCGCTCCCGGATTTGATTTTGCTGATTTTGAATTAGCGAAGAGGGAAGAACTGGTACTACAATTTTCAGCATTAAAAAAGATCATTGAAAGATTTGCCAAGAGGGACGGTAACACAGATTAATAATCTGTGTTGCAAAACTTGGATTGAGAGATTATTTATAATCGGAATGGAGGTAAGTGTATTTCCAGTCTTCAGGTCTCTTGCATAGACCGGCTTTAACGGGATTGTTAATTACGTACTCAATCGTAAAATATAATTCTTTATCATCTCTTACTAACCTATCAAAACTTTCATTAAACCAAAACGTTCCTTCGCGTTGCAATATTTTATTACTTTCCCGTGCGGAAACTCTTTTTATGGATTGCATTATCTTACTTATGCTTCTGGAATTTTCCAGCAATTTAAACACGAGATGTATATGGTTCGGCATAATGCAATAGCAAATCAATTTATAATCTTTCCCGTCGGGAAAGTGCAATGTTGAAACATTACTCTCAGCTATTTCCGGTAGGGTAAGATAGCTGCAGTTCGCTATGTGCTTATCAAGTAAGTCATCATATTTGTTGAAGAGGTTCTTTCTGGTTTGATCGAGTGTAGAGGGATTCTTCTTTGCTTTATCGTATTCGGCATGAAGTTCTTTCATAAGGTGAATTGGAATGCTATCGTGAAGTCGGTAAGTAATAAAATATGTACCATCATTGTAATAAAGGTGTGGCAAATTACGACGATGAAAATGTTGGTCTGTCATAAAAAATTCCTCGTAAGAAACTGTTTATCGGTAACACAGATTAATAATCTGTGTTACAAAGGGTCGTTATCAAAAATCTTTTTTGTTCCGGTGTAGAGTTCAAATTCCAACAGGCGGCAATCAATTGAGCCGTTAAATAAGGGAATTTTTCTTTTGGTACGCAACCCGATTTTTTTTGTAAGACTGAAATTCCCCGTAAAAATATAGCCGGTATAACCCTGGCATTTTTGCTTAAAGAAATCGCCAATGGCTTTATAAACGCTTTCCAATTTTAATTCTTCGCCAAGCCGTTCACCGTATTCAGGATTAAGAAAAACAATCCCGCCGCCTTCGGGAATTTCTGTTTCTCTAAAATCGCATTGAGCAAATTCGATAAGATGATCAACGCCCGCAGTTTTCGCATTTTGTTTCGAAGCAAAAATTGCTTCTTCACTTATATCAGTTGCAAGGATTCTTCCATTAAAACTTTTCACACTTTCATTTTTTATTTCAGAGCGGATTTTCTGCCAGATGGAATCATCATATCCCTTCAAATGCATGAAAGCGAAATTGTCTTTGAACAATCCGGGAGCTTTGTGAAGCGCTATTAATGCAGCTTCAATTGCTAGCGTTCCGCTGCCGCACATCGGGTTAACAAAATTTCCTTCACCTTTCCAATTCGCGGCAAGTAACGTTGTAGCCGCGAGTGATTCCTGCATCGGTGCAAGAAATGGCATTTTCCGGTAATTTCTTTTTGCAAGCGTTACGCCGGAAGTGTCGAAGAAAACCGTGCAATGATTATCCTTCCAATAAAAATAGATCATTGCTCCTCTTCGCTCGGAACCGGAATCAGGGCGTAAACCGTATATGTCTCGCAGCCGATCAACTATCGCATCTTTACATTTTAAATTCGGGAATCGGGAATCATTCACCATCGGATGATCAACAGCGGATGAAACGCTGATGTATCCTTTTTCTGATAAATAATCTTCCCACCTTATTTTCTTGAAATTACGATAAAGTTCATCCGGAGTTTCTGCGTAAAACTCATCCAAATAAAAAAGGACGCGGTGGGCTGTCCGCAACGATAAGTTAAGCAGCATTGTATCAGCCATCGTTCCGGTAATTTCAACGTGCGTTAATGATTCCGCAACAATCGGAAATCCAAGCGAAAGAACTTCTCCTTTTAAAAAAGGAACGGCACGGAGAGGACAGTTGATTAGTATTTTGTTTGTTTGTTCAAATATGGTCATGATAATTAGGAATTAAAAATTAGGAATTAGGAATAAAATTGATGAATCGAAGATGAATTTTAAACTTTGACTTTTGACATTTGAGTTTTGACTTTTACTTTTATACTCCAATATCTTCGTTCCACAATTCCGGATTTTGATTTATAAAGTTTGTCATCATTTCAATGCACGCTTCATCATTCAAAACATCAACATTAACACCGCGTTCTTTCAATAATGTTTCATCGCCGAGAAAAGTTTTGTTTTCGCCAATAACGACTTTTGGAATTCCGTAAAGCAGCATTGCACCGGTACACATCGGGCAAGGGGAGAGGGTTGTGTATAAAGTGCATTCGCGATAAACCGATGCCGGTTGTCTCCCCGCATTTTCAAATGCATCCATTTCAGCATGAAGGATGACGCTTCCTTTTTGTACTCGCCGATTGTGTCCACGCCCAATAATTTTTCCTTTATAAACAATAACGGAACCGATTGGAATTCCGCCTTCTTTTAATCCTTCTTTTGCTTCATCGAAAGCAGCTTGTAAAAAAGTATCCATCACTTGCCTTATTTAATAAATTCTTGAATATCAATTATCTGAACATCTTCGTAAACGATAGTGATTAACTCATCATCAGAAACACTTGTGAGAGCGGAAATCCGTTCTTCCTGGTTCCCGATTGCTTTGTAAAGAAGATTTCTTGCCGTACGGGCGTTGCCGAAATTTTTATTCCTAACGCTGTACAAATAGTTAAATGTTTCCATGAGTATTTGCAAGGCTCCCTCATCAAGAAGATAACCACTTTTCTCACAGATGAGTGAAGCGATTTCCAATAATTGGCGGGGGGAGTAATCTTCAAAAGCAAAATAATTTGTGAAGCGGGATTTTAATCCCGGATTTACATCAAGAAAATCATTCATCTCCCCGGTATAACCTGCTACAATAATGGCAAATTTGTCTCGGAAATCTTCCATTCGTTTCAACAAAGTTTCAATAGCCTCCTGTCCAAAGTCATTTCCGCCGCCACGGGTAAGGGTGTAAGCTTCATCAATAAAAAGCAAACCGCCTAAAGATTTTTCAATCATCTCATCTGTTTTTTTTGCTGTCTGTCCAACATAACCGGCTACTAACCCGGCTCGATCGGTTTCAATGAGATGACCTTTTTCCAGGAGTCCCATCTCTTTATAAATTTTTGCAAGTAAGCGCGCGACGGTAGTTTTTCCCGTCCCTGGATTACCGAGGAAAACAGAATGGAGATTCTTGGGCAGCACTTTTAATCCTCTTGCTTCTCGTAATTTTGAAACCTTCAAACTGTTAATAAGTTTTTCAACAGATTTCTTTACCGAATCAAGTCCCGGTAATTCTTTCAATTCCATCAAATATTTTTCAAGCAGATCTTTATCGCCAATAATCTGGATTTTGTTACCCTCTTCTTTAACAGCATGTAATTCTTGAATATCATCCGCAAGGATTGTTTGTGTAACTTCTTCCGTTAAATTTTCTTTTTGGATATCAACAATTCTAAGGACCTGTTTACGGATGGCATTCCCTACGATATTTCTTACGAGCCGTGCATTCCCGAAGGTTTTATCGCGAGTTCTGTATATTTCATTAAAATACTTGGCGAGTTTTTCCTTCGCTGTTGGATCAAGTGTAAGATGTTTTTCAGATAACGAATGTTCCATAATCGTCATTAGTTCATCTGGAGTATAATCTTCGAAAGTGATAAACTTTGTGAAGCGTGACTGCATCCCCGGATTGCTATCCAAAAATGATTTCATTTGATCAGTGTATCCGGCAGCAATGACAATGAATTTTCCCCGGTCATCTTCCATTCGTTTCAATAATGTATCAATTGCTTCTTTTCCGAAATCGCTGCCACTGTCGCCGCTTTTTACAAGTGTATAAGCTTCATCAATAAATAACGTACCGCCGAAAGAGTGGTTGATTAACTCGGTAGTTTTTTCCGCTGTCTTTCCGACAAAACTTGCAACCAAAGCCTGGCGGTCAGCTTCAACTAAGTGACCTTTTTCCAAAATACCGAGTGCGGCATAAATCTGGCTGAACAGGCGGGCTACCGTTGTTTTCCCTGTTCCGGGATTGCCGGAAAAGACGACGTGATCACAAAATTTGGTTTGTAAATTTTCTCCTTGTTGATGATAAAACTTTGCGAGTTTTACTAATTCGGAAATTTCTTTTTTGACGGAAGATAAACCGGTTAACTGCTCTAACTTTACGAGTGCAGTTTTTAGATTTTCATCATCAACCCCGACCTGAAAATCTTTGGTCAATGAAGTTTTTAATATTGCTTTTATGTCTTCTTGCATTATTGTAGATAATGCTTTTTTATTGCGCTGGGCTGCGGGCAGCTTTGAACATCGTTTCCCTACTTGCATTTTGGCATTGTTGAATATTGTGCGAACTAACCGTGCATTCCCGAAAGTCTTATCTCGTTTACGGTATAATCTTGTAAATTCTTTTTCCAAATCATGCCAGTCTTCGGCAGATAAAACATATTCTTCTTTTTTTGCCATCTGTTTAAATATTTCAATCAGTTCATCAGGTGTATAATCTTCAAAAACGAAGTTGTGTGAAAATCTTGATTTCATACCGGGATTGGATTCAAGAAATCCGTTCATTTCATTAGTGTAGCCTGCAACTATAACTGCAAACTCTCCGGCTTTATCCTCCATTCTTTTAAGTAAAGTATCAATAGCCTCCTGCCCGAAATCTTGTCCGCCCCCTTTTTTTACAAGGGTGTAAGCTTCATCAATAAAAAGAACTCCGCCAAGCGCATCGGTGATAAGTTTGTCGGTTTTTTGTGCGGTTTCGCCAATGTACTGTCCAACTAACGCAGATCGGTCAACTTCAACGATATGACCTTTTTCTAATAATCCCATTGCCTTGAAAATATTTCCAAGCAATCGGGCGATGGTCGTTTTGCCGGTTCCAGGATTACCGAGAAAAACCGTATGGAGTGAAATTCCTTCTTGCGTTTTGAGACCAAGTTTTTTTCTTTCGTTGATGAAAGTAAGATAATCAACGAAGTCCCTCATTGCTTGTTTAATAGTTTTCAATCCGGTAAAAGCATCAAGTTCTTTCAATAACTGTTCAAGAGATTTTTCTCCTTCAGGTACAATTTTCTCAGATTCTTTTTTATGTTTTGAATCTGAAATTCCGACGGATGAATCTTGAGCAATAATTTCAACTTCTTCGCTATTAATAATTTCTTGCGAGCCGATAAGAAACCAACGTGAGCAAGTAAACTCGCCCTTCAAATAAATATCTACTCTTCCTTGCCCGCGATGCCAGAATCCCGCAGTGTCGGTTCCCCAACTTTGCACAAATTCAAAATGGCTCCATTGTTTATCTACCTTAATCGAAAATGAATAGGTACCCACTTCAACGTCATTCAAATACCAAACTGCTGTTCCATCAACAACAACATCAGCAAAATTGTAATAGGGGTTTGTTACCACAACTTCAACCCCAATATAGCTGATTGAACTTTGATCGAACTGGAGTAGATATTTCCGTTTATCGGCATGAAGATTAGCGATTAAGTCGAAGGTTTTAGCGTGAAGCGGTGTATGCTTTGATATCTCGGCAGCTATAAAGTCAGTACTTTTAGTTATTGTTTTGGCAGTTGATTTTTTTAAGATTTCTTTTTCAGTTGGAAGCGGGTTCGATGAGCTGTCTTTTTCATTAGGGCGTGAATCGGGTGAACTATCTTTCTTTTTAGGAATTTGACTGAATGAAATATCTTTTTTTATTGTAACGGGAGGTTGAGAAATTTCTTCCCGGGCAGTAATTCTTGAATACAGTGTTTTGAACTTAGGATTGTCTTTTAGTTCGTGTTGATATTCGTGTGCTTTAGCTACAGCCTTTTTAAATTGAAATAAAGCCATGAGTGTTTCAAGTTCTAAAAGTTTTGCTTCAGCAAAAAGTTCTGATTGAGTTGGATCCCCCAATACTTTGTTCAACGCCCACAACGAGTACCAATATTCTTTCATTTTGAAAGCTTCAACGGCATGGTTTAAATAGTTTTTTTCTTTCTCTTTATTTAATAACTTGGAAAGGAAGGTGCTTTTTTGGCCGGTTGGTTCTCGGTACCAAAGACGAAGTTTTTGTAAGTCCTCATCTAAAGGATGATGACTTGCAAGTACAGAAGATTCAAAAGCATCGAGCGCCTCGGTGTATCTTCCAAGCCCGGCTAAACATTGAGCTTTATAATGAAACGCTTTTTCAACAGAAATTTCTTCTTTGAAGATAACATAATTTAAATCTTGCATCGCCCCTTCATAGATACCCAGGCGGAGTAAAATATAACCCCGGTAAAGATGTGGAAATGCCTTTTCTTCTTCAATCTGGCAAGCCAGGTCTGCGTACTCTAATGCGGCTGAGGAATTCCCATTCTCTAAAAAAGCCCAGGCAAGGCAAACTACCGTGCGATAATCATCAGGCTTTAACTCATAAACTTTTTGAGCTGTTGTTAAAGCCATCCGAAAACGGCTTTGTTCCAGGTGTTCGAATACTTCTTTAAGTAATTCTTCAAACTCGTCGGTTGATTGAAAAGATTCCATACCTGCAATTAAAATTTTATAATGTTCTAAAATAAAAAGATTAAGTTGATTGGGAAAGGGTTTCGGAAGATTTAAAAATAAAAAAGGCGAAGATTTTTCTTCGCCTTTTTTAAATGAAACAGAACTATTAATACATTCCGTCCATACCGCCCATTCCTCCGGGAGGCATAGAAGGCAGAGATTTTTCTTTCTCTTTTTGCTCATAAACAACTGCTTCTGTTGTTAGCAACAAAGCGCATACCGAAGCGGCATTTTCTAATGCTGTTCTGGTAACTTTTGTAGGATCTATAACGCCGGCTTTAACAAGATTTTCATATTTCTCTGTTTGAGCGTTAAATCCATAATCGTCTTTTCCTTCTCTAACTTTTTGAAGGATAACAGAACCTTCCAAGCCTGCATTAAAAACAATTTGTCTTAACGGTTCTTCAAGAGATTTTCTGATGATCTGAATACCGGTAGTTTGATCTTCATTTTCGCCTTTTAATTTATCGAGAATTGAAATTGCGCGAACGAATGCGACACCGCCACCGGGGACAATTCCTTCTTCAACTGCTGCACGGGTTGCATGAAGAGCATCCTCAACGCGGGCTTTCTTTTCTTTCATTTCGATTTCGGTAGAAGCGCCGATCTTTAATACAGCGACTCCGCCAGAAAGTTTTGCAAGGCGTTCCTGCAATTTTTCTTTATCATAATCAGAAGTTGTTTTATCAATTTGCACTTTGATCTCATTAATTCTTTTCTTGATATCTTCAGTCTTACCGGCGCCTTCAACGATGGTGCAATTATCTTTATCAATTACAATTTTTGCAGCCGAACCTAAATAAGCGATCGTTGCGTTTTCAAGTTTGAAGCCTCTTTCTTCAGAGATTACCGTACCGTTTGTAAGTACTGCTACATCTTCCAACATTGCTTTCCTTCTATCGCCAAAGCCAGGCGCTTTAACTGCGGCAACTTTTAAAGTTCCTCTTAATTTATTTACAACCAACGTCGCTAATGCTTCGCCTTCTAAATCTTCGGCAATAATTACAAGCGCTTTCCCTTGTTGTGCAACTTTTTCAAGAATAGGGAGAAGGTCTTTCATTGCGGAGATTTTTTTGTCGTGAATTAAGATGAGAGGATTTTCTAATTCGACTTCCATCGTTTCAGCATTCGTAACGAAGTAAGGAGAAATATATCCGCGGTCGAACTGCATTCCTTCCACAACTTCCAAACTTGTTTCTGCCGATTTGCTCTCTTCCACGGTGATAACGCCGTCTTTACCGACTTTTTCCATCGCGTCAGCAATTAAATTACCGATAGTTTGGTCGTTGTTTGCAGAGATAGAACCAACTTGAGCTATTTCTGTTCTGCCTTCTACAGGCTTACTGATCGTTTTTAAATATTCAACAACTTTTGTAACAGAAAGATCAATACCGCGTTTCAAATCCATTGGATTTGCGCCGGCTGTAACGTTCTTTAAACCTTCACGGTAAATTGCTTGAGCTAAAACCGTTGCGGTTGTTGTTCCGTCTCCGGCAACATCGCTGGTTTTAGAAGCAACTTCGCGAACCATTTGAGCGCCCATATTTTCTACAGGATCGTCAAGTTCAATTTCTTTAGCGACGGAAACACCGTCTTTAGTAACAGTTGGCGCTCCGAATTTTTTTTCTAAAATTACATTACGACCTTTAGGTCCTAAGGTAACTTTTACGGCGTTAGCCAATTTATCCACACCTTTTTTAATTTTGGCGCGGGCTTCAACATCATATTCAATTAGTTTTGATGACATATTTTATAACTCCTCGTTATTTATTTTACAATTGCAAAAATGTCGCTTTCGCGCATAATTAAGTATTCTTCCCCTTCGACGGTCACTTCCGTTCCACTGTATTTACCATAAAGTACTTTCTCGCCAACTTTAACAGTCAGAGCAGTAACTTTTCCCTCATCACTGACTTTTCCTGTGCCAATAGCAACAACAGTACCTTCAATTGGTTTTTCTTTTGCGGTATCCGGAAGGAATAATCCGCCTTTTGTTTTTTCTTCCGCTTCGAGTGGTTTTACGATCACCCGATCATGCAGCGGCTGCAAATTGATTTTACTCATAGAGAAAATCTCCTTTTGTTTGTTTTTGAAATAATTTCTGCCAACCGGCAGTTTGATTAGCACTCATTAATTACGACTGCTAAATTAAAGAATCTTTGGTTCAATGTCAAGATAAAAGAAGTGGTAGAAAAATTTGAGCACAACTGACACTAATCATAAAGCCCTGAAATGGCAAAATACACCAACTCAGGGCGAAGCCCTGAGAAAAAGAACGAAGAAGATAAAAAGCCCTGAAAGGGCGGGATAACTGCTGGATTCTTTCATTCAAAAATATTCATTCCCGATGGGAATGTTTGAAGTTGTTGTTGTTCTTTATTACAAAGATATTACACCTACGGTGTAAGAGAAGAAATCCCGGAGGGATTTTATCTTTGTAAAAAAATAGAAAAAACATAAAACGAATCCTTCGGGATTCAATATTTCTTAATTCTATGCGAAATTATTCTCGTAACAATACATTGGAACGCTCGTCACGCTTCGATGTGATTCCATACAAAAAATTATATTTTTTCACAAACGTAGATGGCGGTCGAGACTGCTTCACTTAAACGGAAGATAAATAATTGACTGTTGTCTCTCATCTTTTGCCTGCTTATATTTCATCAAGTAGAATTTATCATTTTAATTTTAAGAAAGATTTATGTTAAGTGAAACTACAGTAACGCAAATAAAAGAAATTTTATTATCCGGGTTGCAGTTAAATAAAATTATTCTTTTTGGATCACAAGCGCGCGGTACGGCTGATGAAAGAAGCGATGTTGACCTTTTGGTTCTTACTTCAAACATAAATGACCGCTATGCATTGATGAGGGAATTACGTGGAAAATTATTACCTCTAAAATATGCTTTTGATGTTATAGCTATAACTCCTGAAGAATTTGAACGCGATAGGGACATACCGGGAACAATTTCACGGTACGCTTCTCTTGAAGGAGAAATAATCTATGAAGCCTAAAGAAGAGGATTTAATAGAAAAGACCAAACAGTGGATCGAAATTGCCGAAGAAGATTTCCGCTTCGCCAAATTTGGGCTTACTATGTCTTCAAATGTCCCTTACAGGTTAATTGCATTTCATTGCCAGCAATGCGCAGAAAAGTATATTAAAGCTTTTCTGGTCTTTCATTGCATTGATTTTCCTTACACGCACAGTCTTGAAAAACTCTTAGAACTTACACTTATCGAATACAACCTGTTTGCAGTTTTATCGGATGCCAGAGTTTTATCAGATTATGCTGTTTCTAAAAGATACCCTGATTTTTATAAGAAACTTTCAAAAGAAGAAACGCTTAAAGCAATA
>MNVA01000151.1:14500-14896 GCA_001871325.1 Ignavibacteria bacterium CG1_02_37_35 | reverse complement strand
ATCAATGTAATTTTTCCAGAAGACTCTTTCAGCGTTTTTTTTATGAGCAGCATCCTGAACGACAATCCAAATTTTTTCATTTCGTGAAAGATGCCGTACAATTTCTCCGTACACCCATTGAATCGGTGTAAACTTTCCAGGCCAATCTTCTTTGTTTGCGGGCCATGCAATTAAAGTTGAGTCATGTTCCTCCCATTCTGCCGGGAGCTGAAGTGCTTGATTATTCTTCATTTGTGTTCTTATTCCATATTTTTTTCTGAACAAAAATTACGGAATATTTAGGAAAGATTCAGACGCCATTTCGGACTTCGGGAGCTTTTATCTGTATTATAACTCCAAACTTTTCCACATTTCAAACGACAAAATAAAGTCAACAAATTTTAACTGTGTGAATAC
>MNVA01000151.1:0-14489 GCA_001871325.1 Ignavibacteria bacterium CG1_02_37_35 | reverse complement strand
GTTCTCTCCTTCAAGGAAAGTATTTTCACAGCGTATTTATTCAAAAATAATCTATATAAAGGAACTCGAATGAAGGTGATAAAATTATTTGCGTTAACATTAATTATTTTTTCCGTTGCGTTCGCACAGGACAAAAAACCATCCGCAAAAAAAGAAACTCCGGCACCGGTAGTGTTAAAAACCGCGGGAGATTCAATCAGTTATGCAATTGGTCAAAATATTTTTGCCAGCTTGAAAGACCCGTTGATTCAACTTAATCTTGATGTTTTAATAGCTTCGTTAAAAGACGCAGCAAACGGAAAACCAATTTTAACCGAAGAAAAAACGATGCAGTGTTTAACAGAACTTAATCAAAAGATGCAAGCGCGACAATCTGCTGCGCAAAAAGCTACTGAAGAAAAAAAGCAAGCGGAAATGGCTCCGGTTATTGAGAAGAATAAAAAAGAAGGGGAAGCTTTTCTTGAAGAGAATAAAAAGAAAGAAGGAGTTTTAACTACCGCGAGCGGACTTCAATACAAGATTCTTTCAAAAGGAACAGGAGAAGTTTCCCCAAAAGCTACCGATCAAGTTAAGGTACATTACAAAGGAACATTACTCGACGGAAAACCATTTGACAGTTCGTACGATAGAAATGAACCTGCAACATTTCCGCTCAGCCAAGTAATTAAAGGCTGGACTGAAGGTTTGCAGTTGATGCATGTTGGAGACAAATTCCAATTTTTTATTCCCTATGATTTAGGCTACGGAGAGATGGGACGCGGGGAAACAATTCCTCCGGCAACAGTATTAACTTTTGAGGTTGAGTTGTTGGATATTGTGAAATAGTTTTAGTTTCAATTAACCGGTGGTTAACCACTAATCACCGGTTACAATTTCGATTTTGACTTTTGAACTTTTACTTTTGCCTTTACTAATCAATAAACCGTTTGGTAATATCTCCATAAGCATCAATTCTTCTGTCGCGTAAAAAGGGCCAATTGCGGCGCACATCTTCTAAATGTGCAAGATCAACTTCTGCGATTAATATTTCTTCTTTATCGATTGAGGCTTCCGCGAGCATAACTCCCTGCGGATCGCAAATAAATGATGAACCCCAGAATTCGAGTCCAGCTTGTGTTTCAACAGTTTTTTCAAATCCCACACGGTTTGCCGATGCAACATAAACACCGTTTGCAATTGCGTGGCTGCGTTGAATGGTTATCCATGAATCCCGTTGCGCTTTTCCGTACTGTTCTTTTTCGTAAGAATGCCAACCGATTGCCGTGGGATAAAAGAGCGTTGTAGCGCCTTGCAATGCGGTCAAACGCGCGCCTTCGGGAAACCACTGATCCCAACAAATGAGCGCACCGATCTTTCCGGTTTTTGTTTGGAATGCTTTGAATCCTAAATCGCCGGGAGTAAAATAATATTTTTCATAGAATGCAGGATCATCGGGGATGTGCATTTTGCGATAGGTTCCGAGTATCGCACCATCCGCATTTATTATTACTGCGGTGTTGTGATATAATCCATTCGCCCGTTTCTCAAATATCGGAACGATGATGCTGACTTTGTTTTCCTTCGCAACTTTTTGAAATGCGTTCGTTGAAATTCCGGGAATGGTTTCAGCTAAATCAAAAAGTGAAGCATCTTCTTTCTGACAAAAATATTGTGAGCGGTATAATTCAGGAAGACAGACTACTTCAGCCCCTTGTTTAGCGGCTTTTTTTACCCACTCGCCTGCTTTCTTCATATTTCTATTTACATCAGCAAAAAAAGCGAGCTGGAGTACTCCGATTCTATAATTTTCTGTGTTTTTCTTTTTCATAATCTTTTCCAGTTTAATTATACCCGAACGATTTAAGTAACGTTCCGTCGTGATCATACTTTTTACTTTTTTCAAGAATGCCGTCTCGATAGAACTCTTCTTTGTATATTTTGCCGTCGTTGAAAAATTCTTTCGCCCAACCATCCAGAAAACCTTGATAATAAAGCTCTGTTCGTCGCAACTCGCCGTATTTAGAATAGAATTTTCGTCCTCCTATGATCTCACCATCTTTAAGCGTTTCAAAGATACGCTGCACACCATTTTCATAATATTTTTGGTATTCGCCGTTTAGTATTCCGTTTTCATGATGATAAGCAGAAGCGAGATTTCCGTTTCGATAATAGGTTAAAGCTATGCCGTCAGGTTTATCGTTCACAAATATTCTATCACCTTTTAACGAACCGTTCTCATAATATTCTTTTTCAGAACTTACTTTGTGCCCATTCAGATATTCCGACTCCGATGAAACAATTCCATTTTCAAAAAAGGTGAAAGAATGCTCCTGCAGGGTATCATTTACATAATTGCATTCTTCTTTCAGAAAACCACTTTCGTAGAACAATTTCATCGCACCGGTTTTCTTTCCATCTTTTAAGAACACTTCTGATTTTAGTACGCCGTTATTGTAATAAGTGCGGTCATATTTTTCTTGAGATTCTTGTTTACCGAGATAATCATAACGGATGCGGTTAACTACCTCGTTGTTGGCGTACGTATCTTTTACACGAAGCAGTCCGGCGGAATCATAAATTAAAACATCACCGACAATTTTGTCGTTAATGTAAGTCGCTTCAAGAGAAACAATTTTGTTGTCAAAATATATTTTTGTTTTTCCGTTTTGCATTCCATCAACAAAACTTCTTTCAACCTCAACCTTGCCGGAAGGGAAATAAGTAATGGAAACACCGTTCAGTTTTCCGTTTTGATAAAGCCACTCGCCTTGCAGTTCGCCGGTTTTGTAATATGTTTTTGTAATTCCTTCCAGCAAGCCAACAAGATAGTTTTGCTCAGACCACAATTTACCGTTCTCATAATACCAGCGGGCGAGCCCGTCCTTTAAGCCATTGTGAAAAGTCCATTCAATGCTCAGCAATCCGTCTTCAAAATATATTTTTGAAACTCCTTCTTCTTTTCCGTTTACAAAGCTCCATTCTTTCCACACTCTTCCGGAAGTATAGAATTCTTTTAAAACACCGTCCGCTTTTCCGTCAATGTATTCCCCCTCGGTTTTGATTTGACCGCTTGGATAATAAGTTTTTCTAAATTCCCGCTCTCCCGTTTGGGCGAATAAACTAATTGAAATGAAAACGAAAATGATAATTCTGTTTAAGATTTTTACCTCTGTGTTCTTTAAGTTTTTCAATGCAAAATTAGGATTATTTCAGGAGAGAATGAAATGGGGAAGATGGATGATGTGTAACGGATGATGGTTGATGGAAAAAATATTTTGAATAAAACCATCGCATGAGTGAATGGTTGAATGATTGCATGAAAATCTTTGAAATGTTATTTAAACCATTCGATCATACATCCATTCAACCATGCTCACTAGATTTAGTTCTTCGCCGATTTCTCCAACAACTTTTTCTTTGTGTAGGCGATCAGTCCACCGGCATCAATAATCGCTTGGCGCGCTTGCGGCAGCGGTTCAATTGCAAATTTCTTTCCACTTGTTATGTTGAAAATTTCCGTTTCACGTATCTCGAGTTCATCATTTTCATTTGCTTCGATCGTCGGACAAATAATTGTCCGCAGTCCAAGATTAATAGAATTCTGTAAAAAGATTCTCGCAAAATTTCTTGCAACGATAATCAGTTCCCAACCTTTTAATGTTGATGCAGCCTGTTCCCGCGAAGAACCGCAGCCGAAATTATTGTTTGCAACAATAACACTGTTTGGCGGAACTTGTTTACTGTTTAATTTTGCATTGAGTTCTTTTTCATCAATAAATGCAAATTGAGGAGTCTCGGTTGGAAGAACCGTTGCCATAAATCTGCCCGGATAAATTGTATCGGTTGAAATATCATCACCGAATTTTGCTATCACTGTCGAAATCATTTTAATTTACTCCTTTCGCGGGATTGGTAATTACTCCGGTTATTGCGCTCGCTGCTGCAACCGCCGGTGAACAAAGATAAACGTCGGCATTTGGATTGCCTTGTCTTCCTTTAAAATTTCTGTTCGTTGTTGAAAGAGAAATTTCTTTATCGCCCAACGCTCCTTGATGAACACCGAGACAGCATCCGCAGCCGGGATTCATCACCACAGCGCCTGCACTAATAAAATCCATAATGTATCCTTGGCTTAACGCTTCTTTATAAATTTTCCAGGAAGCCGGAAAAATTAGCATTCTTGTTTCATGTGCAACTTTCTTTCCTCTCAAAATATTTGCGGCAATTGCAAGATCGTCAAGTCTTCCATTTGTGCAGGAGCCAATTACGATTTGATTTATTTTAATTCCTTCGACTGCTTCAATCGGTTTAACATTATCAACAGTATGCGGACACGCGATTTGCGAAGTTAGTTTACTCGCGTCAATCTCTACAATTTGTTCGTAAACTGCATCAGCGTCGGGCAAAACAAATTCGATTTCATCCGTTACACCGGCAACTTCGCGTAAGTAGCGAACTGTCTCATCATCAGCAGGAACAATGCCGGCGGTTGCACCGGCTTCAACACTCATGTTTGAAAGCACGAGTCTGCCGGAAGTTGACATATTTTTAACTGTATCTCCGTGGAATTCAATCACTTTAAAGTTTGCGCCTTGCGCGGAAATTTTTCCTATAAGATGAAGAATAATGTCTTTAGGCGAAACGTATTCTGAAAGTTTTCCGTTAATAATAACTTTAATTGTTCCGGGAACTTCAACGTTCAACACCGTGCCAAGAGTCCAAACACTTGCCATTTCTGTTGCGCCGATTCCAAATGAAAAAGCGCCAAGCGCTCCGTGAGTTGTGGTGTGGCTGTCCGTTCCAACAACAACATAACCGGGACGAATGTAACCATTCTCCGGTAAAATTTGATGACAGATACCGCCCTCATCTCCGCGGATATCGTGGAATTTTTTAATCCCTTGTGCTGAAACAAACTCACGAATTTTTTTATGATTCGAAGCTGTTTTGCTGCTCTCTGCCGGAACGCGGTGATCGAAAATGATTGCAATTTTAGAAGGGTCCCAAACGTTCGGTTCAATACCGGTTCCACTGTACACATCTAAAAATTGATTAATTACCAATGCTGCATTTTCGTGAGACATTGCAACATCAACTCGCGGTTCAACAACATCACCAACTTGTACGGATGCTTGTCCCGTTGCTTTCGCTAAAATTTTTTGAACTATGGTCATTCCCATAAATACATCTCCACTAATTATTTTTCGTTTATTATTTTACTTAACTGCACTACCAATGAAGGGATATCCTCTTTAGCGGTTTTCCATACGAGTTCCGTATCAATTTCATCATATTCGTGAATTAAAAGATTTCTCATCCCTTTCATTTCGCGCCAGGGAATTGAAGGATAAAGATTTTGAGTATCTACTGAAATTCTTGCAGTTGCTTCACCAATTATTTCAAGACGACGGATGACGGAATCTTGAAGTTGAACATCTTCAAGAAAATCCTCGATTGTTTTTTGATCAAGATATGATGAAATAATTTTGGAAGATTCAAATACATCAAGTAGATAAGATTGATCACGATTCATAAATAACCTTATGAGATTTTAATATCTCGTCACGTCGAATTGAATTTTTGCTTTTCAAAACAGAACTCTTCGTCAATAGATCCACTTTTCTTCCAAGCATTTTTTCTAATTCTTCTTTCATCCGAACAAATTCAAAAAGACCCAAACCATGATTTTGGGGAAGATCAATTAGAATATCTACATCACTTTGTGGAGTAAAATCATCTCTCAGATAAGAACCAAAAAATGAGAACTCTTTTATTTTCCAAGAGTGACAAAAACTGGTAATTGTTTCACTGTTTAATTCATCCATGTTTAACTTCTTTTACTTAAAAATATGGTGTTCAAAGATAATTGTAACAACTAACTTCACACAATTCCCTTTTCTTTAAAAACTTTCGCTTCCTCTTCTGTATAACCAAATTCTTTTAACAATTGTTCCGTATGCTGCCCAAGCGTTGGCGGCGGAGTTTCAACTTCGGCGGTTGTTTTGTTAAATTTTGCCGTCAAGTTGAACAACGGAATATCGCCAATGCCGGGAGTATTAATTGTCTTCAGCGTCTCTCGATGTTTTATTTGCGTCTGATTTAACGCATTTTCAAGCGATAATATTTCACCGGAAGGAATTCCTTTTGCATTCAGAACTTCAGCCCAATATTTTGTTTCTTTTTCTTTTAACTTTTCTTCAATAAGCGGAGTGAGTTCTTTCCGATTTTTCTTTCGCGTATCTCTTTCTTTAAATCGAGAATCTTCTTTTAATTCCGAAACGCCAAGTATATCGCAGAGGTCGTGCCATTGCTCTTGTTTATTAGCGGCGATGTTGATGTAACCGTCCTTTGTAACAAATGTGCCGGAAGGAGCGGCGGTAAAATTATCGTTTCCCATTAACGCAGGCTGCTGCCCGCCGATTAAAAGATTAGCCGCAACCCAGCCCATGTAAGGCATAATTGAATCGAGCATCGCAACATCAATAAATTGTCCCTCGCCGGTTTTCTCGCGGAAATACAAAGCACCCATAATTGCAAACGCAGCATTCACTCCGCCGATTGTATCGCAAACGGGAAACCCGGCGCGAAGCGGATTTAATCTTTCGTCTCCGTTTACTGCCATCACTCCGCTTAACCCTTGAATGATCTGATCATACGCCGGTTTGAATGCGTCCGGACCGGTTTGTCCGAATCCTGAGATTGCGCAATAAATAATTTTTGGATTTATCCCGCAAAGCTTTTCATAAGAAAAGCCAAGACGCGCCATAACTCCCGGACGAAAGTTTTCAACAACAATATCCGCAGTTTTTACAAGTTTGCGGAAAATCTCTTTCCCTTCTTCAAACTTTATGTTAAGGGTGAGAGATTTTTTATTTGCGTTCTGCGCGAGAAAACTTGTTCCCATCAATTTTTTATTATACTCCGTAACGATGCCAAGTTTACGTGCAAGATCGCCGTCAACCGGATTTTCAATTTTGATTACCTCAGCTCCCGCAAGCGCTAAATGCAGTGTTGCGAAAGGTCCGGCAAGGACGTTGGTGAGGTCTAATACTCTGATGTTTTGTAGTAATTTCATTGTCAACATTATTAATCATTTGTAATTAAAAAGTCAAATGTCAAAGTTCAAAAGTCAAGAATGATTTTTTTCTTCTTTTTCCTTGAGCTTAATAACACTTGACGCAATCATATTGGATATTTCACCAATTTCAGTAAGCAATTCTTTTATTTTTTTTTCGATATTCAAACCATCTCTTAATAAACAAAGCCAATATTTTGTTTCATTTGAAGATTTTAAAGCAATCTCGTAATACTTAATAAAATCTCTTTTGGAACTTGCAGATTTTGCTTCAACAACATTTGCCCCAACAGAGGTTGCTGACCTGAGAAGTTGATTTATCAAAGGGGAATAAGTGTTGGAAATTTTTAATGCTCCAATAAATTTGACGATTTGTACTGAAAATTTATAGCATCTGATTTTTAGAACCGTCTTATCACTTATCTTTTCCATTTGACCTTTGACTTTTTACCTTTGACTTACCAACTTTTCTATCTTCTGATTTCTCACTTTGAATTCTTCCCGTCTTATAAATTGTCCCCGGCAGCTCACGCTTAAAATACTCCGCTGCTTCTTTGGAAATTGCTACCAAGTTTTCAAGTTTAATATCGCTGCGCAAATTCATTTTCTGGAAGAGATGGACTAAATCTTCGGTTGCAATATTACCTGCCGCCACTGCGGTGAAAGGGCATCCGCCCAATCCGGCAAAAGATGATTCAAAATATTTTACTCCGGTTTTGTATGCTGCGTAAGCATTTGCAATTCCAAGTCCATAAGTGTTATGGAAATGACAAGTGGTTTGTATTTGTCCATACAATTTGTGGATTGAAGAAAATAATCTTTCCACATGATCGGGGGTCGCGTGTCCCGCGGTATCAGCAAGACTGATATTTCTTAATCCATTCTCTAAAAATATTTTTACAAGAGAAAGAACTTTTTCTTCTGAAATCTTTCCTTCGTAACCGCATCCAAATGCTGATTGAACCGCGACCTGGACTTTCTTTCCGGCGCTCATTGCATTCTTTGCCATCGCGATAATTCGCTCCGTGGCTTCTGCCGTTGACATTCCGGTGTTTTTTTGTGAATGAGTCTCACTTGCGGAAACACCCATGCAAAACATTTCAACTCCGCAAGCCATACCGCGTTCTAAACCTTTTTCATTTAAGACTAAACCGGAAAGTGTAACGTTTTCCAATTTATTTTCTTTTTTAGAAAAATAATAGAAGAGTTCATCCGTATCAGCCATTTGCGGCATCCGTTTCGGATTTACCAACGAACCGACTTGAATAATATCAACACCGGTTTCAGCTAATTGTTTTATCCATTTTATTTTTTGTTCGGTTGGAACAACTTCATTTTCTGCTTGAAGTCCGTCGCGCATACCTACTTCGTGAATTATTAGTTTGTTCAATAATACTCCAGCTTTTTTACTCTAAGTCATTTGTCAATGGTCATTAGTCATTGAAAGATATGAGATTATAATTCCTCGTTCCGGAATTCTCTTTTTACTTTCAACTTTCAACTTTCTACTTTCTACTTTTTACTTTCTACTTTTTACAGCTTCTCTGCTATCGCTTCCGCTATTTCTAAAGTTTTATTATTTCCGCCCATATCGTACGTTCTGATTTTTCCTTCAGCTATGACTTCAGCGGTTGCTTTTTCCAATCTTGCAGCCATTTCTTTTTCACCAAGCCAATCAAGCATCATCTTAGCGGCAAGAATAGTTGCGGTAGGATTCACTTTATACATTCCCGTATATTTTGGTGCAGAACCGTGCGAAGGCTCAAACACAGCTAATTTCTCGCCGATGTTTCCCGAACAGCCGAAGCCGAGTCCGCCAACCATTTGCGCGATAAGATCGGAGACAATATCGCCGTAAAGATTCGGAGCAACAAGCACATCATAATTAAAAGGATTTTTCAAAAGCCACATCGTCATTGCATCAATGTTTGCATCATCCATTTGAACTTCGGGATACTCTTTTGCAACTTCTTTTGCAATATCAAGAAATAATCCGTCGGTAGCACGAACGACATTTGCTTTATGAACAACGGTTACTTTTTTCCGTTTAAACTTTCTTGCAAAATCAAACGCTGCGCGGATCAGTTTTTCCGAACCCTTCTTCGTATTTATTTTCGTTGAGATAGCATATTCGTCCAACGGTAAATTTGCAAAAGCAGAAAATGGTTTGGAAAGTTTTTTCAATACATCAGCCAGCTCTTGCGGAACTGGATTGAACTCAACACCGCAATAGAGGTCTTCCGTGTTCTCTCTAAATACAACAATATCAATATTCTCTTTGAAGTTTAACGGATTGCCGGGATATGCTTTGCACGGACGCAGACAAATATAAAGATTGAACAACTGCCGCATGCGAACAATTGGCGATCGGTAAATTAATCCCGTCCCTTTTAAATCCGGAACGAGTTCGTCTTCAGCAGTTTTGACCGGTTTGGATGTAATGGCGCCGAACATCGCAGTGTTTACATTATTTAAAAGATCAATGGTACGTTGTGGAAAAGCGTCTCCTTCTTTACACCAAAATTCCCAGCCGATATCTCCGTGAATGTATTCCGCATCAAGATTTAATTTATCTAAAACTATTTTTGCGGCTTCGAGGACTTCAATCCCGACTCCATCGCCCGGCAGCCAAGCTATTTTATATTTGCTCATATTTTTTCCTGTTGATTAAATCTTTTTGTGGAATACTCTGATGTGAAAAAATGAAAGGGGGCATAAATGTTTATCAGTTCTTTCTGAAGTGTTCAGTTTTATGGTAATTCTTCTAACAATTTTTTTAATGTACTGAGCAAAATTACCACTAAATTTTGGGATTACACAAAGGAGCATCACATGAGAAATAAAACGAAATCTTAATTGCGAAGAAAAGGAAAGCAGAATAAAATCTTACAAAGTATTTCTATTGATTGATCTCATATTTCATGGATTATCCCTATTTGCGCTGCAGTAGAACCATATCTTCTTCCACGAATACTTCCTTCAAAGAAAATTTCAATATTCTTTACTATTCTAAACTGAATGCCAATTCCAAGCAATCCGGTTAATCCCTTTGCTGAAGTTCCTTCGTTCATGATGTACTTGTAATAACGACCACCGCTGTAAATTGAATTATCATACGCGACAGAATATGTTTCGGAACTTTTTTGAATAGAAAAACCAACCCCTGCGATGAGATAAAACCAATTCCATTTTTTCTTAATGTTTCCCATAAGATCAACAACTGTGTTTTTGCCGATAATTAACGAATCTTTCCAAGCTTTTGAACCATCATAAATGTTATTGGAATACTCAAAAGTTGCTTGAAGCGACCAACTTTTATTTAACTCGCGCTCAATCCCCACACCTAGAATCGGCCCAATTTTCCAGTCACCTGGGCCTCCGCCGCCACTAATCTGGATCCCTTGAATATTTCCGTATCCAGCAGTTCCGCCTTTTAACAATATTCTATTATTGGAACTTTGTGCTAACCCATCCCCAGTCAGAGAAATAATTAAAATTAAAAACGAAACAATCTGTAACATTCTTCCCTCACTTCGATAGTTAAGTTTTCCATACAGTCAATTATAATCAATACATAAACCCAAGCGTGAGTACTATTGCTTCGCTCTTTAAATCATTAAACGTGTATGCATAAGTAAGGTTTACATTGACTCTAAAATTATAGGTGTGAAATAATCGTACACCCGTATTAAGAAGAAGTTCAAACCCATCTCCCTTTTTTTCTTTTATGTTCGTAACCGAATAATCCTGCGGTGGAAAAGAAACATTCGGTTGGTCAACGGTGACCCAATGAAAACCTACTCCTGCGCCAACGTAAGGACAAATGTCTTTCTGGCTGAACAAGTAGGAAGAAAAAATATTCGCACCGAACCCTTCTCTGATTAATAGCTGAACACCGTAATCCAATTCCTGCATCTCAGCACCGATTTTTATATCCATGGTGAAAGATTTATCTCCCGTGCTAAAACCATTTTGAGGATACAAATATCCGAACGACCAATTGTTAAACCTTCGCCCGGATCGCAAGAAGAAAGGTTTTGATTCGTTTTCCGTAATTGCTCCAACCTGAGCGGATTTTTCTGCCGATTCAAGACTTGTTATGCTTATCGCCATCCGTTTCATTACCACATCGAGGTCTTCAACTGAAGTGGAAGTGAGCTTGTCTGCAAGCAGAACAACCTTTTTCTCCACATCAATTAGAAAATATTGGATAATAATTTTTTGACCAAGCGAGAGGGTTTGTACCGAAACTACTTGATCGGCCTTTAATTGCTTCCCTAATTCTGCTGCGCAATCTGTGCTTGTACAATTACTATCTGCATTTCCAAGCGATGTGCTCTTCGCTAAAGAAATATTTTTAGCGCTGAGATTTTCCATTTCAAGACGCAGAATTTCTTCCGCAGTTGAGACAGTCGTAGGGTCAATTCCTTTTGTATAAAAAGGCAAAATAATAAGTTTGCCTTGTTTCGCTTGCTGTGAATAAAGCATGACCGGAAGCATCAACACAAAAATAAAAACAATTTTATAAGACTTCATAACAACCACTTTATGGAATATTTGAAAAGAAACAATCTACGCATTGTTAAATTAATTATTTCTTAAGAGATTACATAGTGCGGCAAGCAGCAAGTAAAAAGTTGAAAGTTGAAAGTCGAAAGTCGAAAGTTGAAAGTGAAAAACATAAAAGATAGCTTGACACTAAAACAAAAAATTAAATGACGATTCCATAGCTGAAAAATTATTAAGAAAACGGAACTTCACAACTCGGCATACGTATAATTGCACCTATATTTATTTTTCCTGCATTTGCAAAGTAATAGTTTCTCCCGGTTTAAGAATTTCCTGCTTGAAGTAGTCTACATCCGGGAGGACAATATTCTCTGCCGATAAGGAAGTCATTTCGATTCCACCATCTTTCATTTTGATGATAAAATTCGTCTCATCTTTGAAATTATAATTTTCACCACCGGTAAGAATCTCTTTAACATCCCAAAAATAAAGATTGCCGTCGCTTTTCAGAAGATCGGATGCAGTAATTACCAGGTCTTTTACTATTAAATAATTTTTCACACCAGTTAAAAAAGTATCGCCGTTAATGTCGGTTTTTTCAAGGGAAATATTTTGAAGTCGTTCGTCAAAATCTCTCCTAGGATAGACTAACGTTACATAAGTACAACCGGTGTTAGTTTTTTTGCTGAAGACAAAGTTAGACTTCCCCCTAAAATTATCTCTTGCCGTTATGTCGGAATTACCATTTAATAAAATTAACTCTAAGCCGGAACCGTCGGGAAATGTTGTTCTTGCAAATTTATTTTTTATTTCTTCTGAAAAATTACCCTGCCAGATCTGTTGATAGCTATGCACTGTATTTGAAACAAAAACATCCCTCACGATCCAATATCCTTTTTTGATGAAAAGGATATCACGCTTATAGTTAACACCTATGGCTTCGTATCCATTATGACTCCCGGAGAAATAATCATAATCAAGATGATTAAGCCACAAATTAGTTTTCGGTTTAGGTAGATTTTGCCATTTACCAAATCCCGACTCACCTTCATTTTTCTTCCATTTTAGCCCTTGCGGAATGCTGTCAACCAGGGCAACATTTTTTACAAAGGAATTTTTGAAAAAACTAAAATCATCTAAAAAATAACGAACCTGGTAATTGGGCAGTATCACTCTTCCATTTGCATAAGCAGAAATGCCCAGTATATCGCCATGCTGATGATCCGGTTTTTTATCAGATAAGCCGTTTGTTATTACCATGTATTCAGAAGAAACATCCCAACCGTTCCGTGTAATAAAATAGCCGGTTGTCTTTAATGCCGTGGAGCTAAAAACCGGCGCTGCGTTTTGTAATCCTTTAAACCTTTTGAAAGTCGTGCCGTCAAGATACCAAAAAATGCCTGAGGGAATTTTATTCCCGGTAAAATATTTTAACTGCGGATCGTTGAAAAGTAACGCACCTATGGATAGGGGTTCATCCATTTTATTAAATTCTGCCCAGGGTTCGTCGGTATCGTCTTGAAGAACAGGTAATTTTTTATCGGGGTAAGCCAATTGGGTAAGAGCATAAAACATTTCACTAAATCGTTCTGTAAATTCGTCGGGAAGAGCAATGCCATTTATCTGCGCGATCCGGTACACGTAAAAATAATTATCAATATCTCCTATATGATAACCTATTGATCTCTCGAACTGAAATCCGTCATCATTAACTTCTTTTTGTAAATGTTCAACCAAACCAGTAATAGCCTGCTTTTGCCAGCTCGCAGCAGAAATGAACTCGGGAAACATTGCGGAAATTAAAAATAGACCGACGAGTCCCTTTGTATGGTGGTTTCCGGGGCTATATTTTTTAGTCCGCTCAAATAACTGTGCACCGTGGTGAAGGATCGTTTGAATGAAAAGAAGTTGATCCCCGGTTGAATATTTTTGCGATGCCAAATAGAGATGATGCGCAAATAACCAGTTTGAAGTTCTATATCCGCATCTAAAATATTCGTAAATACCGTTACCTTCGTCGTCGTATTTTCCTTCGGCAAAGGCTTTATTAAGCGACTTCATCTGCCCAACAAAATAATTTAGATAAGTTGTGTCTTCGTTTTTGTAATAGTAAGCGAATGCTGCATCAACTGCTTTATGCTGCCTTGCGAGATGCCTCAGTTCGTATGCCGTAACTTCTTTCCCTTTTAAATTTTTAGATGGGATTTGCCAGAAAGGATTCGACGGGAAGTCGGTTAGAAGTTCATTAGCTTTACTTAGATGATTCTCTTTGCTCCCCTTGTAATCGCGGTTATATTTCTCAAATTGATCACCAAAATTTTTCCAACTAAAAAAATATCTTTCCGCAGATCTTTGTTTAAAATAATCAGCGAGATTTTTTTTCGCGGCTTCAATATTCCCCGCTTTATACCCGTCTGCGATTTTTGCGATTTCCGGATTAGAAGTTTCCAAATATTCAAAGAGTTCGTCGGTCGTTAAAACTTTAGTTGACGGGATATTATTTTGAGCGAGGAGTAAAAAACCCTTTGCGAACAATAACAAAAACAAGGTTAGCAATGATTTCTGGAAGAATGATCTGCTCATTTAAATTTCCTTTAAAAACTTTATCTGGGTTTATTATTTTTAAAAAGTACCTTCAATTTACGAATCAATATTTTTAGTGCAACAAAAAAAAAGAGCCGCACACGGGCGGCTCTTCTTGTAGAAAGATTTTCTTTCTGATGAATTTACTTGAGAAGGATCATCTTCTTTGTTTGTTTGAAACTGTTCGATCCGTCAACTGCATTGGCTTCTATTGAGTAGAAGTAAATGCCTGATGAGTATTCTGTTTTTTCATGAGCTGTATTCATTGTAACTTCATAATTTCCTGCTGTCTTTGTTCCGCTTACGAGAACTTTTACTAATTCACCGGTTACTTTATAAATTG
>MNVA01000019.1 GCA_001871325.1 Ignavibacteria bacterium CG1_02_37_35 | reverse complement strand
ATCGGCAACATTTTGGTAGCTCATGCTTCCGCGCATCTGCTCAACTGATTCGTATTCATTCACTTCCATCCAGAATTTTAACTTACCCAACACATCAGCTAAGTGGGGAATTCCGAACTTCAACAAACTCGACATCATCATCGTAACGTTTGCGCCTGCCATAAGCATTTTCAGAACATCTTTTTCAGTATAAATTCCTGAAGTTGCGGCAAGATCAGCGTTAACTTTTCCGTGAAGAATCGCTATCCAGCGCAACGGCAAACGCATTGCCATCGGGGTTGAAAGCAAAACATTCGGAACAACTTCCAAATTTTCCAGATCAATATCAGGCTGATAGAAACGGTTGAATAAAACCAAACCGTCTGCACCGGCGTCAACTAATTCTTTTGAAATGTTGGTTACTGAAGTGAAGAAGGGATGAAGTTTTACGGCAAGCGGAATTTTTACCGAAGCTTTAACCGATTTAACAATATCTATATAATCTTTTTCAACTTCGGCGGAAGTTTTGCTGCTGTCTGTAGCCAATTTATAAATGTTAAGCTCAAGTGCATCAGCACCTGCTTGTTCAATTTGTCGTGCGTAATCAATCCACCCGCCAGCAGATTTTCCGTTCAAACTTGCGATGATAGGAATGTCAACCGCTTCTTTAGCTTTGCGGATGTGTTCCAAATATTCTTCCGGCCCAACGTGATATTCCGATTGTTCCGGAAAGTACGTTGTAGCTTCGGCAAAACTTTCCGCATGCACAGTAGTATGGTGATGCATTTCAAGCTGTTCATGTGTTATTTGCTCTTCAAATAAAGACCAAAGAACAACTGCAGAAGCACCGGCATCTTCCATCGCTTTAATATTTTTAAGGTCTCTTTGTAATGGTCCGCCCGAAGGAATGAGCGGATTTTTTAATGCTAATCCAAGGTATGTTGTGGTTAAATCCATTTGTCTATCCTTTTAATTTAGTATAATTCTGTAACGCAGAATAGAATTCTGCGTTACGGTTTTTTTTATTTCACTTCTTCGTTTTCATCTTTTAAAGACGCTAATTGTTCATAATAATGGAAACGATTGTTAACTACTTCCTGCGCGTGCGTCATTAATATTTCAGCTTCGTGCGGATGAGATTTTGTTAACATTTTGTAACGGGTTTCCATATACGCATAATCTTTTAAAGGAATTTTCGGCGCTTTTGATTCAAGCTTGAATGGATTTTTCCCTTCTAAAGAAAGCATTGGATTGTAACGGAATAAAGGCCAGTGCCCTGAATCTACCGCTGCTTTTTGATTCTTCATTGCAGTTCCCATGTTTATTCCATGAGCAATACAGTGACTGTAAGCGATAATTAAAGAAGGACCTTCGTATGCTTCAGCTTCTAAAATTGCACGGACTGTCTGCGCATCATTTGCGCCCATAGCAATTTTTGCAACGTACACATTTCCGTAAGACATTGCGATCAATCCGAGGTCTTTTTTCCCCATCTTTTTACCGGAAGCTGCAAATTTTGCAACTGCTGCCATCGGGGTTGATTTTGATGCTTGTCCGCCGGTGTTTGAATAAACCTCTGTATCAAGAACCAAAACATTTACGTTTGCACCGGAAGCGAGTACGTGGTCTAATCCGCCGTACCCGATATCATAAGCCCAGCCGTCGCCGCCCATAATCCAAACAGATTTTTTTACAAGATAATCTGCAAGGCTAAGCAAATGCTCAACTTCGGAAGCCTTTGAACTCCCCGGATTTGTTTTTTTGTAATCATTTAATTTTTGTTTTAAGGTATCAACACGTTCGCGTTGCTCGTAGATTCCCGCTTCATCATTTTGAACCGCGTTCATGAGTTCTTCAACTAATTCTCCGCCGATTTCAGCTGAAAGTCTCTGCAAATATTCCTTTGCTTGTTCGGTTTGTTTGTTGATCGCAAGCCGGAAACCAAATCCAAATTCAGCGTTGTCCTCAAACAATGAATTTGACCATGCGGGTCCTTTTCCTTCTTTGTTCTTCGACCAGGGAGTTGTCGGTAAATTCCCACCGTATATTGATGAGCAGCCGGTAGCGTTTGCAATGACCGCTCTATCGCCAAATAATTGGCTTACAAGTTTAACGTAAGGAGTTTCGCCGCACCCGGAACATGCGCCTGAGAATTCGAACAAAGGTTCGAGGAACTGCGAGTCTTTTACCTGAGCCGGATTTAAGTTTCGTCTATCGTACAATGGAATGGAATCAAAAAAGTCCCAGTTCGCTCTTTCAGGTTCGCGGAGCGGTATTTGTTCTGCCATATTAATTGCTTTAAGGCGGACTTCCTTTTTATTTTTTGCCGGACAAACATCAATACATATTCCGCATCCCGTACAATCTTCTACCGCAACTTGGATCGTGTAAAAGAGGTTGTCGCCAAAATCTTTTGCTTTGAATTTTACCGCTTTGAATGTTTCCGGTTTATTCGCCAACAATGCTTCGTCATAAATTTTTGCCCGAATAGTAGCATGCGGACAAACGATAACGCATTTGTTACATTGAATACAAGTATCAGCATCCCAAACAGGAACTTCGAGAGCGATGTTTCGTTTTTCAAATTTGCTTGTTCCAGTTGGATAGGTTCCGTCAACCGGCATTTTACTTACCGGAAGAGAATCACCATCGCCGGCGATCATTACAGCCGTAACATCACGAACAAAATCAGGAACATTCCCGGAAACGTAAGGCATAAATTGAATTTTGCTTGTTACGGTTTTCGGAACTTCTACTTCATGCAAATTAGCAAGTGTTTGATCAATTGCGTTGAAATTCATTTCAACAATTTTTTCGCCTTTAGCGCCGTAAGTTTTTTTAACGGAATTTTTAATTAGTGTAATTGCTTCTTCTTTAGAGAAGATATTTGAAATAGCGAAGAAGCAAGTCTGCATAATAGTGTTGATACGAGCGCCCATTCCGGTATCGTTGGCAACTTTGTAAGCATCAATAATAAAGAATTTCATTTTCTTAGAAACTAAATCACGCTGAATTTTTTCCGGAAGCGTATCCCACACTTTATCTGCGGGTTCTTGCGTGTTCAATAAAAAGGTTGCGCCTTCAACGGCATCTTTTAACATATCCATCTTTTCCAAAAAGAATTGCTGATGCGATGCGATGAAGTTAGCTTTATCAATTAGGTACGTTGATTTTAATTCTTTCGGTCCGAAACGCAAATGGGATGTTGTAATTGAACCGGATTTTTTGGAATCATAAACAAAATAACCTTGCGCGAAGTTATCGGTACCTTCGCCGATAATTTTAATTGAATTCTTATTTGCGCCGACAGTTCCGTCTGCACCCAAGCCGTAAAATTTTCCTTTGAAAGTTTCGGGAGCTTCAACGGTGAATGCCGCATCGTAATCCAAACTTGAATGCATAACGTCTTCATTAATTCCGATCACAAAATGATTTTTTGGTCTCTCTTTTTTTAATTCATCATAAACAGCTTTGATCATTCCAGGGGTGAATTCTTTTGAAGAAAGTCCATAACGTCCACCGGTTATTTTGGGGTAAGCGAATGGCAAAACAGCTTCATTATATTGTTCGGAAATAGCGTTAACAACATCGAGATAAAGCGGATCTCCGGCGCCCGGCTCTTTTGTTCTGTCTAAGACTGCAATAGATTTAGTTGTTTTGGGGAGTGCTTTGATGAAATGTTCGATTGAGAAAGGGCGATACAACCGAACTTTTACAACCCCGACTTTTTCTTCTTTGTTGATTAAATATTGAACAGTTTCGTCAACAGCCTCTGCACCACTTCCCATTAAAACGATGATGCGCTCTGCATCCGGTGCGCCTACATAATCAAACAAATGATATTGCCGACCGACGAGCCGAGAAAATTTATCCATCTGTTTTTGTACGATTGCCGGACAATCAGCATAAAATTTATTTACGGTTTCTCTTCCTTGAAAATAGACATCGGGATTTTGAGCGGTTCCGCGCATAAATGGATTATCAGGAGTTAAGCCTCTTTTGCGGTGAGCTAAAACCAGTTCATCATCAATCATTGCTTTCATATCATCAAGAGTGAGTTGTTCAATTTTCATTACTTCGTGGGAAGTTCTAAATCCATCGAAAAAGTGGAGAAAAGGAATTCGTGATTCAAGAGTAGCTGCTTGAGCGATTAAAGCAAAATCCATAACTTCTTGAACAGAGTTAGAACAAAGCATAGCAAAACCGGTTTGGCGCGTTGCCATTACGTCGCTATGATCGCCAAAAATTGATAATGCCTGTGCAGCGATTGACCTTGCGGTAACATGGAAAACCGTTGGAGTTAATTCACCTGCTATTTTGTACATATTCGGGATCATCAAGAGCAAACCTTGAGATGCCGTAAAAGTTGTTGTTAAAGCCCCCATTTGTAAAGCGCCATGCACGGAACCGGAAGCTCCGCCCTCGCTTTGCAGCTCACTCACCGAAGGAATTGTTCCCCAAATATTATTCTTTTGTTCAGAAGCCCATTGATCAGACCATTCGCCCATCGGCGAAGAGGGGGTGATCGGGTAAATAGCGCAAACTTCATTTGTATGGTAGGCTACATAGCCGGCAGCTTCATTCCCATCAATTGTTACTTTTTTTCGTTCCATTTTCCTTACCAATTATTGTTTTATATTAAGATAGATTAAATTCAATAGAATAGTCATTACATTTAGCCAAAAATTATACCAAAATCAAAGCGTGGTTTTTCGGCGGTTTTCCGAAAAACATTTTCAGAATTGGCAATTATTGTTAGTGAAAAGAAAATCTTTTCTAATTTGTAAGAATAAATTAGAGAAATCCTTCATCAATTAAAAAAGTAATTTTTCAGAAGCTCAGATTTTTGAAATTCCTTTATTATTAATATATTTGGTCAAGAAAGTGAAATTATTTTGTTAATAAAGGTGTTTTTGAAATGAAAAACGGAATCCATCCAGGTTACAGACCAGTAGTGTTTAAAGATTTTTCTTGCGATTTTGCAATTTTAACCCGGTCAACAATAAAAAGCAGTGAATCCATCGAATGGGAAGACGGAAAATCGTATCCCTTGGTACGCTTAGAAATTTCCAGCGGATCACATCCCTTCTTTACCGGGAAGCAAAAATTACTCGATACTGCAGGAAGAGTTGAAAAGTTCAATAAAAAATATGCAAAGGCAAAAAGCTAGTTTTAGCTTTTTCGGTTAGGTATTAAAAGCTATTCACTTTTGTGCAATAGCTTTTTTTGTTTTTAGGAGAAAGATTTTTCTTATTTATTTACGTTTCGCGGTTGTATAGGGAGACCATCTTAATCATAATCTTTTTCTTACTCTTTCTCCTTATGTGTATTTAAAGCAGGTTAAGATTAAGAATTATCTTAATTTCCTGCGTAAGTTAACTAGTATCTAATTATTTGAAGAGGAAAGATTGTTATGGAAATCTGCGTTTTTGAAGACCTGTATTTTGACCGGCTTGAGCCGCTGACTTTTTCTCGTCCAACATATGATTTAGTTTGCGGAATTTCTTCCCTGAAAGAAAAAATTTCCCGTTATTATCCCGGAGTAAAAGTTTCGCTTCACACCCGTCCGTACCTGGAATCATTTCTCATTTCAAAATATCCCGGTTTAAGCGTTAATAAAATTGAGGACGATGACTGCCTTTTTGTTAACGGAAGAATTTTAGCGCCGGAGAATATCGCTCAGTTGCTCCCTCTAAAAGAAAAGACAAATAAAGTTTTCATAAGCAATGACGGAACACTGCTCGCTGCCCGCATCTCAGGTAAAAAACTAAATGAAGTGAAAAAAAATATTCACGATTTGCTGACTCTTTCAAACTTCGACGGCGTTAAAGTTGAGAAAATTGATATCCCATGCATCAATTATATTTGGGATGTGATTAATAATAATCATAAAGAGATGTTAAAGGATTTTTCTTTTTACACGAAATCAAAAAAAAGGAATATGCATCATGGTAAAATTCATGACGGCGCCCACTTAATTGAAAAAGAAAATATTTTTATTGCTGAAGGAGCTGAAATAAAACCGGGTGCGGTATTAGACGCTTCTCCCGGTCCGATTTATCTTGACGAAAACGCCGTCATCTTTCCTAACGCTGTTATTGAAGGTCCGGTGTATGTTGGGAAATCGAGTCAGGTAAAAAGCTGTGCTCGAATTTACGAAAACGTAAGTATTGGAAAAATTTGTAAAGTCGGCGGTGAAGTCGAAGACTCGATTATTTCTCCCTTCACTAACAAACAGCACTCGGGATTTTTAGGCCATGCATATTTAGGAAGCTGGGTCAACATCGGGGCGGATACTAATTGCAGCGATTTGAAAAACAATTACGGAAGCGTTAGAATGTATGTCAATGGAGAAGTTATTGATTCCGGTTCGCAATTTCTCGGAGTTATTATAGGCGATCAATCAAAGACCGCAATTAATACAATGTTTAACACGGGAACGGTCGTCGGCTTTGCCTGCAATATTTTCGGCGCCGGATTTCCTCCAAAGTATTTGCCTTCATTTTCATGGGGCGGAAGCGACGCCATTACAACGTATGATATAGCGCGAAGTATTGAAACAGCCAAACGTGTTATGGCAAGAAGAAACAAGGTGATGGATGAAGCCGAAGAAAAATTATTTAGAAAAATTTTCGACCTAACCCAAAAAGAAAGAAGAAAAAGAGGATACCCTTATTAACGGTGAAATTGTAAAATTAGAAGAACATCTCGTAAAAGATATTTATTCCGGTGTACGCGGATGTGCTGTTAAAATTTTAAACCGCGTTGAACGGACGGATGCTTATTTAGACAAGCAGCTTGATAGAGAATTACATAACACAGATTTTTCCGGAGCCGATAAAGCCCTGCTCTATGAAATTGTTCACGGCGTTATCCGGTGGATGGGGAGATTAGATTGGATCCTAAGCGGATTTTATAAAGGACAATTTTCCAAAGCCATTCCTATCTTAAAAAATGCTTTACGCGTTGCTCTTTATCAAATTATGTTTCTTGATAAAGTGCCCGAATATGCCGCAGTGAATGAAGCGGTTGAGTTTGTAAAAAAATTACAGGGACAAAAGCCTGCCGATATCACAAACGCTATTTTGCGAAATATTTTAAAAAGCAAAGACAGTTTGCGTTATCCTGATCCGCTGCAAGACGAAATTGGGTATTTGTCAACCTTCTATTCGCATCCAACATGGATAATCAAACGATGGCTTCCAAGATTTGGAAGAGAAGCAACGGAAGCTCTGCTTGCTGCAAATAACGAAAGACCTGTTTTAACGCTTCGGGTTAATACAAAAAAAATTTCGCTGCACGATTTTGAAAATCTTTTATGCACCGTCAATTTAAAATTTGTAAAAGGAAGATATTATCCCGAATTTTTAAAACTTACTAACCTCTCAAACATCCGGCAATGGCAGTATTTCAGGGAAGGATATTTTAATATTCAAGATGAAAGCGCAAGTTTGGCTTGCCGTCTTTTAAATGTAAAGCCGGGAATGCGCGCACTTGATCTCTGCGCCGCCCCGGGTGGTAAATCCGCTTACCTCGCAAACTTAATGGAAGATACCGGAGAAATAATCGCTCTTGATAAATTTGATGCGCGTTTAGCTTTGGTTGAAAAGAGTGTAAAACGCTTAGCAATCACATCGGTTAAAACCATTGCAATTGACGCGTTGGAATATCAAAACGAAAACCTCTTTGACGCGGTTTTAGCAGATGTTCCCTGTTCAGGAATGGGAACCCTTTGTAAAAAGCCCGATATAAAGTGGAAAAAAGATCTTCTCGATATTAGAAAATTAGCAGATGCCCAATTCAAGCTCTTAAAAAAAGCTTCCACCTTAATTAAAATCGGCGGAGCGGTTGTCTACAGCACCTGCACTATTGAACCCGAAGAAAATTATGAAGTTGTGAAAAAATTTCTTGATGAAAATCCTAATTTTAGTTTAGAAAATGCCCGGCAATATGTTCCGTTTGAGGTTGTGGATGAAAAGGGATGCGTGCAAACTTATCCTCACATTCACAAAATGGATGGTGCTTTTGCTGCGAGAATAGTACGAAATTCATAGAGAGCTTAGGAAATCAAAATGAACGTTATGTTTCAACAATTATCTGAAGAATTAGTAATAGCCCGTGAAGAATCAAGGCTAACTCCAGAACAAGTTGCCGTAAAGATTAAAATGGATTTGAAATTTCTTCTAAAGATGGAAAGCGGAAACTTTTCATTTCTTCCCGACATTTATCTAAAATCTTTTCTCGGGGAATATGCAAAGTGTGTGGGGCTAAATGAACAGATGGTTCTGAAAAAATATAATTTTGCAAAAGAAGGTAAACCGCTTGAAGGCAAGCAAGAAGAGCCGGAAAATCATCCAAAGGAAATTCTCCCATCTCCAACTCCTCCCAGGTTAATTACCGATGACCATTTACAAACAACCTATTCACCCGAAAAGAAATTTTCATTTACTTCAAAGCAGTTGGTGAGCATTGGCGCCGGAGTGTTTATTCTTTTAGCCTCCCTGATTTATTGGTTCGTAATAAAACAAAACGCAGAGGTGATTGTAACGGAAAGACCGTATGAAGAATCCATTCAGGAGAACAAAGAAAGATTTGAAGATGAGACAGTTGCCGCCGATTCCTCTTTTGTCGCTGCTTCTTCAGATAGTTTGGTCTTAGCAATAACTTCAAAAGATTCATCATGGCTAAAAGTTATTTTGGATGACAACGCTGCAAAAGAATATTTTTTGTACCCCAACACGGCGGTAGAAATAAAAGCGCTTACAAAATTTTCGATGACAATAGGGAATCCCACCGCTGTTAAATTGTCTTTGAATAATCAACCCATGGATTTTAAACCATCTTCAGCAAGACGCGAAATTATCGAAGTTACTAAAGAAGGGATAAGGTACATTGATCAGACAAAAAAGCAATAAACGATGATGAATCTTGATGAACTGCTGCGTGAACTTCGCGAAAAAATACACTTGTATGATCATCATTATTACGTTCTCGCCGAGCCGCTGATCGGCGACTTGGAATATGACCAACTGCTAAAAGAATTAGAAAAATTAGAATCAGAAAATCCGCAGCTTATCACTCCCGATTCTCCCACTCAACGCGTTGGAAAAGATTTAACTAAAGAATTTAAACCGGTCGCGCACCAATTTCCGATGTTAAGTTTAGCAAACACTTATAACGAGCAAGAAGTTGTAGATTTTGACAGGCGGGTAAAAGAAATTCTGGGTGCGAATGAAACCGTTGACTATGTAGTGGAATATAAAATTGACGGAGCTTCCGTTAGTTTAAATTACGTTGACGGCAAACTGAGCACAGCAGCGACGCGCGGCGACGGAACAACCGGGGAAGAAATTACACAAAATGTTAAGACAATAAAATCCGTTCCTCTGAAATTGAAAAATTACCCACACCCAAAATATTCTTTAAACAATATTGAAGTGCGTGGAGAAATTTTTATGGACATTGAAGACTTCAGGCTCTTAAACAAAGAGCGGGAAGAGCGTGGCGAAAAACTTTTTGCAAATCCGCGCAACTCTTCCGCCGGAACTTTGAAACTGCAAGACCCGCAAATTGTTGCTAAACGTCCGCTGAAAATTTTTACCTACTACTTATTGAGTAAAGAAAATCAATTACAGCAGCAAAGCGAAAATTTAGCGTTACTTAGTAAACTGGGTTTTAGAATAAATAAAGACTTTCAAATTTGTAAATCAATTGAAGAAGTTCTGCAAACGTGCAGCAAGTTTGAAGAAGTGCGTGATTCACTTCCGTTTGAAATTGACGGTGCAGTAATAAAAGTTAACTCCATTCGTCAACAAACCATTTTAGGAAGCATTGCAAAATCTCCGCGTTGGGCTGTAGCCTTTAAATTTAAAGCGAAGCAAGCCACAACCTTGTTAAAAGCGATAACCTGGCAGGTAGGCAGAACAGGCGCAGTTACACCGGTCGCTGAATTAGAACCCGTCTTTCTTGCAGGTTCAACAATAAGCAGGGCAACGCTGCATAATTTAGATGAGATCCGCCGTAAAGATATTCGCGTGAATGATTATGTGGTTCTCGAAAAAGGGGGCGATGTAATTCCAAAAATAGTTTCTGTGCTGTTAAGTGAAAGAAAGATAGACTCCCAACCGACCGAACCGCCCCAAAATTGCCCGGTTTGCAGTTCGGCATTATTTCAACATGAAGATGAAGTCGCTTTGTATTGCGAAAACCTTGAATGTCCGGCACAAGTAAAAGGAAAACTCGAACATTTTGCCTCGCGCACAGCCATGGATATTGAAGGTCTTGGAGAAGCGCTAATTGATTTATTTGTTGAAGAAAAGTTTTTAGGAAACATTGGCGATATTTACAACTTAAAAAATCACCGGGAAGAATTAATTCAAATTGAAAGACTTGGAAAAAAAAGCATTGATAATCTTCTCTCCTCAATTGAAAAATGCAAAAGACAGCCGTTCGCGAAAGTTCTCTTTGCGCTCGGCATCCGCTATGTAGGCGCAGGAGTCGCAAAAAAATTAGCTGATCATTTCCAGTCTTTAGAGAATTTGCAAAGGGCTTCAAAAGAAGAATTGACAAATGTTTTTGAGATCGGTGAAAGCATTGCTGAAAGCATTTTAATGTTTTTCCGCGATGAAAACAATCTGTTTATCATAGAGAAACTGAGGGAAGCCGGGCTTAATTTTTCCTCAGAGAAAAAAAGAGTAGCTGAAAATGTTTTTACAAATAAATCATTTGTGTTAACCGGGACTTTAGAAAATTTCAGCCGTGAAGCCGCCGGAGAAAAAATTCTTGGTTTTGGCGGAAAGGTGGTCTCCAGCGTAAGTAAAAAAACTGATTTTGTGTTAGCCGGAGAAGCCGCAGGTTCAAAATTGGAAAAAGCAAAAACCCTCGGAGTCCAAATACTTTCTGAAAATAATTTTCTTGAAATGTTAAAAAGCGCATCGGAAACATGAGAAATTTCATTGGAAACATCTACTTATCTGTTACCTCCAAACGACGGAAAACCATTGTGCAAAAATTTAACAAAGTACTTGCCAACGCAAAATATTTTGTTTTGCTTATGCCGGAAGATGAAACTGATTTTTTAAATGCGTTATCAATTGCCGAATTTTTGCTCTCCAAAAAACTACACGTTGCGTTGGTTGCAAATAATTTAACAATGCACTTGATAAAGGACAAAAGCCCATACCGTCTTGAAGAATATTATCCGACGGACAAAAACAGATTGGGGCTGCCGAAAATGAAACTTGTGAGGAGATTAAAAATCTATTCGTATGACGTTTTGATTTCGCTTGAGCGAGAGCCGTCTTCTTTTCAAAAGTTTTGTGCTGAAAAAATATCTGCGGAAAATAGAATAGGACCCGCGTTTCCGGGAAACGATAAGATCTTCAATATTCAAGTTTCTGTTGCACATGCAGAACCCATTGATTTTTATAAAATTTTCTTAAATTGTCTACAATCATTATATTAAGCTATGAATTTTGAAACAAAACATTTAGACGACTTTACCATCTTTCAGCTAAAAGAAAAAAAATTAGACGCTAATATTTCAGGTTTAGTTAAGGCTGAAGTTACTCTTTTAGTTAAAGGTGAAGGCGATACTAACCTCATCATTGATCTGAATGATGTGGAGGCATGTGATAGTTCAGGCTTAAGCGCATTATTGGTAGCTAACCGATTGATCAATGCGGTCGGCGGTAAATTAGCGATCATCACTTCTTCCGAAAAAATTCTTTCGCTCATCAGGATCACACAACTTCACCGCGTCCTTTTTATTTGTGCCGATGTTGATGCGGCTATCAAAGAATTCAACAACCCGTAAGTTTTTTCTTGCAAGGAAATCTCCTCGACTATATCATCATTATCGCTTATCTTTTGGGAGTAACGGTTGCGGGAATGTTTATCGGCGCCAAACAAAAAAACGCAAAAGATTATTTCTTGGGCGGGAAGAATCTTTCATGGTGGTCCGTCGGTTTTTCAATTGTTGCGAGCGAAACCAGCACGTTAACTTTTATCAGTATTCCCGGGCTTGCCTACAAGAGCAATTTCCATTTTTTACAACTCGTTTTTGGTTATTTCATAGGGAGGATAATTGTCAGTTTTGTTTTTATCCCGGCTTACTACCGCGGTGATTTAGAAACAGCATACGACTTTCTGGGAAAGCGATTCGGTTCCTCACTCAGAAAATTTACTTCATCAGTTTTTCTTTCTACAAGAGTTTTGGCTTCAGGTGTCCGGCTTTTTGCAACTGCTATTCCGGTTCATTTGATAACGGGATATGATTACGCAACTTCTATTTTTATCATCGGTGCTTTTACACTTGTTTATACATACGTAGGCGGGCTTAAAGCAGTAGTTGCCATGGATGTAGTGCAGCTTTTCATTTATCTTTCAGGTGCGGTGGTCTCACTTGTAATTATTGTTATGAATCTGCCGAACGGTTTTGGCGATGTCTTTGCCTATGCCTCAATGAACGGGAATAAATTTGAAGTTTTTAATTTCGAACTCGGCTCTTCATTTTGGGACTTTCTAAGCGCTCCTTACACTCTTATCGGCGGAGTACTCGGCGGAACATTTTTAACAATGGCGTCACACGGAACGGATCAATTATTGGTGCAGCGGTTATTGGGCTGTAAATCTAAACGCGAGAGTCAAAAAGCGTTACTGTTAGACGCTTCGTTTATTGTGCTTCAATTCGGCTTCTTTTTATTTTTAGGAACGTGTCTCTACGCATTTTATCACGGAATTCCTTTTCAGCAGTTGGGGCTTCAATCTTCTGATGAAATTTTTCCGAAATTTATTATTGAAGAATTACCAACAGGGTTTTCGGGAATTGTTATTGCCGGAGTTTTAGCTTCTGCAATGGGAACGCTTGCTTCTTCAATAAGTTCTCTCGCATCATCAAGTTATTTAGATTTGTTCAAGAATTCTTCTTTTGAAAAAAAACATTCCGAAAGAAAAGAAATGTTTTGGTCGAAAGTATTTACGCTGATTTGGGGATTGATTCTGATTGGAGGGGCGATGCTTTTCACCGATACCAAGAATCCTGTTGTTGAACTCGGTTTAAAAATTGCTTCGTTTACTTACGGTGGTTTGCTCGGAACGTTTTTCCTCGGGCTGCTTTTTAAAAAGATAAACCAGCGCGATGCATTCATCGGTTTTATTTGCGGTATCATTTCTATGGTTCTGGTTTTACAATTCACTAATATTGATTTTACCTGGCATACGTTTATTGGTTGTTCTGTTACTATACTGGTAGGAAATCTCAGCCACTTGTTGTTTGGTCCTAAAATTTCTGCGAAGCAACAATAATTATTTTATGTTGAAATTCTAACTTCCCTCCGTATTTTTAACTGACCGGTCTTATAAATTATGTGACCGACAAATTTTTTCAAAAAAGAAAATCAATGCTTAGTAAATCACAACTAAAAAACATTAAACTCGTTCTTTTTGATCTTGACGGAACGCTGTTAAACGACAGAGGTGAAATTGGACAGGAGTCAATTTCATTGGTGAATCAATTGCAACAACTTGGAGTTTATTTTTCTTTCGCAAGTGGAAGGCTTCACTCAGCTTTAACGGAATATGCCACTGAACTCAATATAAAAGTTCCGATCATATCTCTTGATGGCTCATATTTAAAAAGTTATCCGGAAGGGAAAGTCCTTTTTCAATCGGTCATTCCGAAGAAAAAAGTAAAACAAGCGATAGAATTTGCAGATCAGTTCCTTTTAAAAATTGCTCTCTGCCATGCAGATGCTGTTTATTATACCGAGCATAACTCCGTTATTCCCAACATTATTGATAAATTTGGTGCAAAGTTTGCGGAGGTACATTCTTATGAAGAGTACCTTGATGATACATTAGAAATAGTTTTTGCAAGCGATATGAAAGACAATTTAAAGTTTGTGCAGTCAAGATTAAAGTTTCCTTATTCATTCGGACTCGTTTCTAATTACTATAAATCGCATTTACGCGAAAGTATTTATTACCTTGATATACGGAAAAGTGGATCAACAAAGGCAACCGGCTTGAAGAATCTTTTGAAATATTTAGGATTACATATCCACGATGCGGCTGTTCTCGGAGACTGGTACAACGATGCTACCTTATTTGAAACCGAAGCCTTGAAAATTGCGGTTGCTAATGCCGTTCCTGAAATTAAATTCAAAGCGGATTATGAATTGAAACGAACAAACAATGAAGACGGAACGGCTGAATTTTTAGAAATGGTTTTACAAGCTAAAAAAACATAACCCGATGTCTAAACAAAAATTATATAGCGGTAAGCGGTATAAAATTCTGATTGTTCTTGTTACGGCTATAATTATTTCATTCCTTTTTCCCAAAGGAGAATCGCTTGAATCCGAAGTAACGATCGGGTCAATTTGGATCCAGGATGATCTGATTGCAGTGTTTAGTTTCCCGATTATTAAGCAGCCTCAGATTTATAAAGCAGAACTTGAGAAAGCCAAGAACAGTGTTTACCCTGTTTTCTTGAAGGATGAGACCGGAGTAGAAAATAATTTCGACTCTCTTGATCAATTAAAAAAGCAGATGAGAGAAGAATTCCCCCAAATCAAAAAAAACAAAAAAAACTTATCCGACGTTTTTCCCTTCCTTTCTGAAAATACAAAGGAAACATTCTTTTCGTTAAACACAAAAAATTATGAGGATCTGGATCAATATTTTGGAGATGTGAGGCAAGTTCTTGCCGAAGTTAGCCAACGGGGTCTGCTGGATCAGCCGCACGATAAGATACCGCAAAATATTATTACCATAAGAACAGGAAATATTGACCGGCTTGATAACAAGTTTCATTTTCTTAATCACTCTCTTGCCGCAGCTTTTGCAGAAAATTATGTTAATAAAAAACCTTACCGCGCTGATATTAAACGGGCTATCATTGAATTGAGTCTCTATTATCTTACACCAAACTTAATGTTTAGTAAACAATTTACAGATGAAGAATTAGAAATTGTTCAAGGAAAGGTTTCAAAGTATGCCGGTATCGTAAATGAGAACGAAAGAATTATTGCCAAGCATGAGCGGGTTAATCCTGAAACAAAATTAAAAATAGATTCATATAAAATTGCAAAAGGAGAAATAATAGGTGACGGCGGATTATTCCTCCAATGGCTCGGAAAATTTCTTCATATACTTTCAATTCTCATTTTGCCGAGTATTTACATTTTTCTGTTTAGGAAAGGGATTTATCATAACAATCTGAAGATAGCCATTTTTGCTATTTTAATTTTATGGATTTCATTTGTCACGTTTCTTCTTAATCAGATTAGCATTCCTGATGCAGCGCGGCTTCTCATCTTTATTCCGGCAGTTTCAATGTTGATGACGATCATCTTCGATTCACGTGTAGGATTTTACAGTACCGTTATTGCTTCACTTATTGGAGGTGCGCTTCGCGGCAACGATTATCCATTCGTTATTATGAATGTTATCGCCGGAGTACTCGCGGTTTATTCTGTGCGCGATATAAAGAACCGCACTCAGATTTTCCGCTCGTTCATGTTCATTCTGCTTGGCTACCTGGTTACGATTACCGCTTTTGGTTTTGAGAGATTTGAATCCTGGCAGAAAATTTTTATTGAGTTCTCTTTTGCGGGAACCAATGCGTTAGTTAGTCCCATTTTAACATACGGACTCCTAATTTTTTTCGAACGTATATTTAAGATTACCACGGATTTAACTTTGCTGGAGCTATCTAATTTTGATAGGCCGTTATTAAAAGATTTAGCGCGGAAAGCTCCAGGCTCCTTTAATCATTCACTTACAATGGGAACACTTGCCGAAGCTGCTGCGGAAATAGTTGGAGCAAATCCGTTATTGGCTCGTGTCGGCGCTTATTATCATGATATTGGAAAAACCATTTCCCCGAATTATTTCGTTGAAAATCAATTAACCACGAAGAATATCCACGAAGAAATTTCTCCCGAAGAAAGCGCGAAAATAATTTCGGATCATGTATTGCAAGGCATTGAGCTTGCAAAAGATGGGCAGCTTCCGAAGGAAATAATAGATTTTATTCCGCAGCATCACGGAACAACAACAATAAAATTCTTTTACGACAAGGCTATAAAGTTACACGGTGCTGAGAAGGTTGATATTACAAAATACCGCTATCCCGGACCAAAGCCGCAAACAAAAGAGACTGCAATTGTAATGCTGGCTGATACGTGCGAGTCTGCAGCTCGTACAATTTCCGAGCCTGATATCGAGAAAGTAGAGAACTTGATGTCAAATCTCATTAATGACCGCATTAACGATAAACAATTAGATGAATGTCCGTTAACCTTTAGTGATATCAGAAAAATTAAAGAAGTATTTGGCAGCATTCTTCTTGGGCAGCACCACCGTAGAATTCGTTACCCGAAACAAGAAGAAATGGAAAAAAGTGAGTGAGCAAAACGACCCCTTTTATAAAAGCTTTTTAAAAGAATATCTCACGCTGCTTAAACTTGAACGAAATCTTTCTGACAACACGACTTCCGCATATAGTAACGATCTTTCAACTTGCTTTTCATTTTTCGAATTAGAAAACGTCAAAGATTTTGATGAAGTTACTTATCAACATATCAACAGTTTCTTTTCCAGGTTACACTATGCAGGGCTGACAAATTCATCAATTGCGCGATACTTTTCTTCGCTGAAAGGATTCTTCACTTTTCTTTTTTTGTCAAAGTACATTCAAAACAATCCAATGGAAAAGATAAGTCCGCCGAAATTGGGAAAAACACTCCCGGAAGTTTTAACGGTAAACGAAATTGATGCCGTCTTCGCTTTGCCAAATGTGGGAAATAAATTTGGATTGCGCGACAGGACAATCCTTGAAGTGCTCTATGCTTGCGGTCTGCGTGTTTCCGAGTTGATCAATTTAAAAATATCGGATCTTTTTTTAAGCGATGAATCAATTCGAGTATTCGGCAAAGGTTCAAAAGAACGAATTGTTCCGATAGGAAGCAGCGCCATAAACTGGTTGGATAAATACTTCTTAAACAGCCGGGTGTTGCTTGAAAAAAAATCCAAGAGTGAGAACTATGTTTTTCTGAACACACGCGGAACTAAATTTTCGCGGATGGGAATTTGGAAAATAATTAGCAGGTATGTGAAAGAAGCAGGAATCTTAAAATCGGTGCATCCGCATACATTTAGACATTCGTTCGCAACGCATTTAATCGAAGGCGGCGCAGACTTGCGGGCAGTACAGGAAATGCTTGGGCATGCAGATATTTCTACGACACAAATTTATACGCATCTTGACCGTGATTTTGTTAAGCAGGAGCATAAAAAATATCACCCTCGCGGGTAGTGCATCGCTAAGAAGAAAGTTCGTTATTCCTCTTTTTTCTTGCTAACTTTAAATAAAAAAATGAAAAATTTTTTTCGCGCATGAAAAACATTTCGGTAATTATCATAACAAAAAACGAAGAGAAGAACATCCGCGGGTGTCTGAAAAGCGTGTGCTGGGCTGATGAAATTCTTCTTGTAGATGCGTTTAGCGGCGACTCAACAGTTGAAATTGCGAAAGAGTTTACCGATAATATTTATTATAAAAAATGGGAGGGGTTCGCAAATCAAAAAGCCTATGCGTTGAGTCTTGCCGGGAACGATTGGGTGCTCTCGCTCGATGCAGACGAACAAATATCTCCACAACTCAAAGAAGAAATCTTATATTTAAATGATCCGGATATTTCGGCTTATGAAATTCTTAGAGAAAACTATTTTCTTAATAAAAAAATCACTACTTGCGGATGGGACAAAGACTACCAGTTGCGGCTCTTTATAAAAGAAAAAACAAAGGTCACCGTTGACAAACTTGTACATGAAGGATTTTTAGTTGACGGGAAGAAAAAAAGACTTAACGCTCCAATGTATCATTACACAACTCCGTCAATTGAAAAAATGATCGGGAAAATAAACTATTATTCTTCTCTACACGCAGTTGAAAACTATTCAAGCAAGAAAAAAATTACTGGATTAAGTATGTTACTGCATGGTGTTTCAGCTTTTCTGCGTCCCTACATTTCTTTGAAAGGATACAGAGACGGCATGCACGGATTACTGATCTCTTTCTTAAACGGACTTACAACCATTTTAAATTATGCAAAGCTTTGGGAATTGCAAAAAAAACAAACCAAGGAAGAATTAAGTGAAAACTTATTTTAGAATATTAGCATTTGTTAAACCTTACTATAAATATATTTCAGGTTCAATCATTTTTAGTGTGCTGTATGCGCTTGCAAACGGTGCTTCGGTTTATTTATTCATTCCTTTGTTGGACACCCTGTTTTTAGCAAAAGGGGAAAGCGTTCATAAAATTCAACAAACCTCCTCGCGGGCTTCATCGCTTATACCGGATTGGATCCTTTCGATCAAAGATTCCGCCGCGTCAACATTCAATAATTTCGTTTTCAGCGGAACTAAGTATGACGCGCTTTCAAAAATTGTAATACTTGTACTCGTAGCTTTTTTCTTGAAAAATTTATTCAGTTATCTTCAGGCATATTTTCTCGTTTTTGCCGAACAAGGTGTGGTTAAAGATATTAGGAACAAAGCTTACATGCACCTGCACACCCTGCCGATGGGATATTTCAAAAACGAAAAAACCGGTAATTTGATCTCACGAATTGTGAACGATGTTCAAGTAGTTCAGTCAAGCGTTTCAACGGTTTTTCTCAATCTTGTGCGTGAACCGATAATGATTGTGGTTTTTCTCGGAATTGCTGTTTCAATCAGTTGGAAATTGACACTCTTTTCTTTTGTTGTTCTTCCGGTGTCGCTTGCTTTAATAACTCTGATCGGTCTTCGTTTAAGAAAAGAAAGTTTGAAACTTCAAGAAGCTATTGCTCACATTACTTCTCTTCTTTATGAAACTATCACCGGCGTAAAAATTGTTAAAGCGTTCGGGATGGAAGCGTATGAGAATAAAAAATTCTTTAAAGGAACTCAATCTTACTTTAATAAAGTTTTGCGAATGACGAACATCAGAAATTCTGTTAGTCCCATTACTGAATTCTTAAGCGTTGCTGTAGGGACCGGAATAATTTATTATGGAGGAAGTCTTGTGCTTGCAGGGCAGGGGTTAAAGGCGAGCGAATTTCTCGGGTTTCTTTTTGCCATCTTCCAATTGATGACGCCGATAAAAGAATTGAGCGGGTTGAACAACAAGATTCAAGAGTCAAGCGCTGCGGGAGATAGAATTTTTGAAATTATTGACACCGAACCTTCAATTAAAGATACTGAAAGCGCAAAGGGGCTAAGCGCCTTTAACGATAAGATTGTTTTCCATCATGTCTCTTTTCATTATCAAGATTCAGATGAATTGGTTTTGCATAAAATTAATTTTGATATAAAAAAGGGTAGCGTAGTTGCTCTTGTTGGACCAAGCGGCTCGGGAAAATCTACTTTAGCTGATTTAGTTCCACGGTTTTATGATCCAACAGAAGGAATTATTACCATTGATGGAATGAATTTATGTGATATTAAAATTGCTGACTTGCGTAAGTTGATGGGAATCGTAACTCAAGAAACTATTTTGTTCAACGAATCAATTAGAAATAATATTGCGTATGGACTTGAAAATTATCCTTTAGAAAAAATTGTAGAAGCAGCAAAAACTGCGAACGCACACAAATTTATTGAAGAATTTCCGGATGGTTACGATACAATCATTGGCGAACGCGGTTTGAAAATTTCCGGCGGGGAGCGGCAGAGATTATCAATTGCGCGCGCACTGTTGAAAAATCCGCAGATCATGATTTTTGATGAAGCCACTTCTGCACTTGATAATGAATCCGAAGTGCTGGTTCAGGAAGCTATTGAACGCTTGATGCAAGATAGAACGACTATCGTTATCGCTCACCGCTTAAGCACTATCAGCAATGCGGATTTGATCCTGGTACTTGATAAGGGGAAAATAGTTCAGGAAGGAAATCACGAAGAATTGTTGCGAGAAGAACAGGGGCTTTATAAAAAATTGTACGAACTCCAATTCAGGGTCTAACCGAAAGATGAACTTTAAAGACAAACCCCAAATTGCTTTTTACTTGATCAGTGCAATTGCCGCCTCGTTTTTGCTTTCGCTTGTTTTACTTCAGTTATTCATTTTTCTTCTAATTATCCTTTGGATATTAGAACCAAACAACGAAAAGACAAAAGTGTTTGGAAGTATTGAAGTTTATTTTTTAGCATTTGTTTGCTTGCGGATTCTTTCAATTATCTTTTCCGAACATTTTGCATTAAGCATTCATGCTTTTTACAAAGACTCTCTTTTCTATACCGGTTTTTTTCCGCTCGTATTTTATTTAAAAGCTTTTTCGAACGAAAGGAAAAAAAGGATTCTCGAAATCTTCCTCATTTTTTCGGTAATTGTTTCTTTCATAGGGATTTCAAAATTTCTTTTTGAAATAAGGCCACGCGCTGAATCAATAGTTTCCGGGTATGCAACTTTTTCTACTTTTCTACTTGCCGGATTATCCATCTCCTTTTCTTTTTTTACTGATCTTAAAAAAAGAATTAATCCATGGCTGTTGTCCCTGGGCGAGCTAGTAATTTTACTGGCAATTGTTCTTGCACTTGGCAGAGCCGATTTAGGAATTGCTTCTGCGATAGTTATTTTCGCTCTGATTCAGAAAAAGATAAGCTGGAAATATTTACTGTCGGTACTTGCATTAACTACCCTCCTTTCATATTTTTCTTTTCAACAAAACAGCAGTGAAATAAAAGTTAGAGTCAGTCAACCGGCGACAATGTCTGACCGGGACGTGTTATGGAAATCGGCTTTACAGCTTTCCTCTCAACATCCTATTCTTGGTTTTGGTCCCCGATCCTTTGAAAAGATTTTTCCTGATCGCAATTTGCTTTTAGATAAAGGTGTTGGCGGCTGGCATAATGATTACTTCACCGTTTATTTAGAAAGCGGAATATTCGGCTTGATGTTTTTTCTTTTGTTGTTTTTTGAAATTGTTAGAAAGGGAGTTAAAAGATTTCTTTTTAAGAATTCAAAGTGGACTTGGGGGATATTCATTTCACTTCTCGCAATGTTTTTATCAGCGGTGATGTCCGGTTTTATTAACAATCCCATTCTATCGTTGCTTTTCATTTTTATGCTGGCTTTCTTCAGTTCCGAAACGGATACCGGGAAAATCTAAATCCCTTTAGTATCAGCTTTGATCATTTGCCAAACAGTTAGAAGAATAATCTGAATGTCGAGCGAAACCGACCAATTTTCGATGTACCAAATATCATATTCAATTCGTTTCCTGGTACGTCCTTTGTTTTCTTCCTCGTCAGGAACATCTCCGCGCAAACCATGAACTTGCGCCCAGCCGGTAATTCCGGGTTTCACTAAACTTCGCAGTTTAATCTCATCAAAAAACTCTTTATACAATTCATTATAAGCAATTGCATGCGGGCGGGGACCGACAATTGACATCTCGCCAAATAAAACGTTAAACACTTGCGGCAGTTCATCCAAATTCGACCGGCGTAAAAATTTGCCAAATGAAGTTATTCTGAGATCATCAATAGTGGTCGGGATGAATTTTTTATCGTCATACTTTTCATACATTGTGCGGAATTTAAAACATTTAAAAACTTTATTATTTTTTCCAATTCTATCTTGAACGTAAAAAATTTTCCCCGGTGAAGTAATTTTTTGAATAATCATTAAGACCGGGAACAGCCATGAAGTAACAAAAAAAACAGCACCTAAAGAAAGAATAATATCAAAAACTCTTTTTACAATCCGCCATTGAATTTCTTGAAGTGGTTCGTCTCTCACCGTGATGATCGGGAACTTATCAAGCATTGTAATTTTAAATTTTTTAGAGATGAACCGGAAGTAATCAGGAATAATGTGGGTACGGATAGCGTTGATGTTACAAATTTTAATTACGGTATCAAGGCTTTCAATTTCTTCTTTGGGAAGAGCAATAATCGCTTCTTCTACATGATGGATGCGAATTATTTGTGAAAGTTCGTCAAGTGTTCCCAGGCAGTTGATTCCCGCCACAGTCGTTGGTTGACCGACAAAGCCAAGAAATCTAAAACCAAGTTGATTGTTTTTCCCGAGCATTTCCCAAAAATTTTGCCCGACTTCTCCCGCCCCGATGATTACAAGATTGCGGACGTTCTTTCCCTTTTTGCGCAGGTAATTTACGATGAGTTGGAAAGAAACTATCCTTAAAATAATGAGGAAGAATAAAAGAAATCCATAATAGAGGATAAAGTTCCTGGTAAACAAATTCTCTTTACTTAAAAAGATAAACATGATGCCCAGCATTATTTGCAGCCCAATATTTTTGATTATTCCAATAAACTGGAATGTCAGCAGCTGTGAACTTGAATCTTCATAAAATCCAATTGCGTTTGAAGAAAGATACCATGCAAGAGAAAGGATAAAAAGCAGACCGAACATATAATCGCGCGAAACAAGAATTGAGAACGACTGCGCAAAAATTGCCGCGATGAGAAATGCAATTACTACGAAGAGCAGATCAAAGGTTAATCTGAAATGATAAATAGAATCTTTGTTTACAAACATTGTACTTTACAAATTAATTTATTGATTAAAAAAAAGTTCAGCTTTTTGAGTAACAAAATCCGAAAATTTTTGTTCGAAAATCGTACGGTCGTACAGAGCCGCGTCATTACTAATGGCTAAGGAGTCGAAGCGCTGTTCGTTTCTTTCGAACTCATTTACAGCGCTCATGATTTCCTCGACTGTCTGCTCCTTAAAATGAATTCCATTTTTTAAATGAACAACTGTTTCAGCCGTTCCCCCTTTAGCAAGGGCAATAACGGGTGTCCCGCAAGCTAAGGCTTCGATAACAACAATGCCAAAGTCTTCTTCCGCAGCAAAAACGAACGCTTTAGCTTTTTGCATATATTTTTTTAATGCTTCTCCATCTTGATAACCGAGGAACTCGATATTCTTTTTTGCATGGGCGGTAATTTTGTCTTTCTCCGGACCCTCTCCGATAACCAACAATTTTTTGTCGGGCATTTTTGCGAACGCCTCAACAATTAAATCAATTCTTTTATAAGGAACAAACCGCGAAGCAGTTACATAATAATTTTCTTTGTTCGTTTCGCATGGGAAAAGATTTGTATCAACCGGCGGATAAATAACTTCGGACTCTTTATTATAAATTTTTTTTATCCGCTTTGCAATATATTTCGAATTCGCTATAAAATAATCAACTCTATTTGCAGTTGAATAATCCCAAATGCGCAGGTAGTGAAGAAACATTTTTACAATTGCGGCTTTAACGCCTTTCTGCAGATTCGATTCTTTTAAATATTGATGAGTAAAATCCCAAGCATACCGCATCGGTGTGTGGCAGTAGGAGATGTGAAGTTGCTGCGCGCTTGTAATAACGCCTTTAGCTACCGCATGAGAACTTGAAAGAATCACCTCATACGATGAAAGATCGAATTGTTCAATTGCCAAAGGAAAGAACGGCAAGTAAGAGCGGTGGTGTTTTTCTGCAAAAGGCAATTTTTGGATAAATGAAGTTTTTGGAAATTTTCCCTTTACAATCGTATCCCGTTCTTGTTGGTTGAGAAAATCAACGAGAGTAAAGATATCCGCATCTTTCCAAATGTTTGTAAATGATTCAACAACACGCTCGGAGCCGGCGTAATTTACCAGCCATTCATGGACAACTGCGGTTTTTAATTTATTCTGCATTATTTCCTTTCAAGCGAGTAAGTCTCGAATATGTTTTTGTATGCTTCCGCAAAATGCTCAAGAGCGAATCTTTTTTCAACTGTCGCGCGGCCGTTTTTTCGAATTTCGATCAGCGATCCGTTCTCAAATTCTGTTACAACTTTCGCCATCATGAGCACAAGAGTTCGCTCGTTTCTCGGTTCCACTAAAAAGCCGTTTATTTCATGCTGAATTATTTCCGAAGGTCCGCCTTCGTTTGAAGCAAGTACAATTTTATTGTATGCCAAAGCCTCGATGACAGCCATGGAGAACGATTCGGGAACGGCGGAATAATTTATTAAAATATCAAATTGATCGTAAAGATCAGTTTTCTGTTCAACAAATCCTTTGAAGATAATTTTGTCGCCGAGATTAAGACGCTCAACTTTTTCTTGTAAGGAACGAAAAAGGAATTTTGACGATCTCTCTTCCCTGGGTGTTCCAAAAATGTACAACCTGCATTGCGGAAAGTTTTTTGTCAGTTCCGCAAAAGCCTCAATGATTCGGTCATGTCCCTTTTCCTGAATAATGCTGCCGACTACTCCAAAACGAATTTCACCCTCTGAGACGCGCGATTTGATCATTTTGTTGTTCATTTCCGGGCGGGATATTCCGTTATAAATTACACAACATTTTCTGCCGAGCCGTTCTCCGGTAAATGTTTGAATATTCTGCGCAACACTTTTAGAAACACAAATAAACCTATCAGAATATTTTGCGAGAGTTTTGAGCAGTTTCCCTTCAAAAGAGTTTTTTTTATACAAGAGATGTTGAATAATAATAAGTTTTTTCTTAAAGAGAAAGACATGCGGGAGAGCAAACAATGCCGCAAAATTTCCATTAGCGGCAATGACTGGAATATTCTTCTTTCTCATAAAAGAATAGAGCGGCATCACCGACCGAAGAATATTAACAAATGTGTTCAGTCTGTCTGAGATTGCCCAATGTCCATTTTTGCGGAAAAATTTTTTCAAGTACGCCAATGGAAAAATATTCAATTTATGCGCTAAAAACTTTTTTGCTGAAGCTCCGGGAGGGGTTGCAACAAAAAAAGTAATGCCTTCTACATGAAGTGCAATTTTTAACAACACTTCTTCTCCACCGCCCCATGAATCCGTTACGGACAGAAGTAAAATAGAGTTTTCGTTTTTCGCCATCTTTCTAAACAATTGAAATTTTCTCTTTAAATATGCAAAGAAAACCTTTTAGATGCTTTCTTTTTAAGTCCAAAATTTTAATTGATTATGCTTATCTTTGTTCAAAAGAATGGACTTCTTCTAAAATTAACATGAAAATAACCGTCATTACTCCGACTTTCAATTCCGAAAAATTTATCAGGCAGAACGTTCAATCTATTCTCTCTCAAACACACACAGATTACGAGCATATCATCATTGATAATCAAAGCAAGGATGCAACTCTCTCAATTATCAGGGAAGAATATGACGCTAAGGCATTAACGGAAAAACTTGTCGTGGTATCCGAGAACGATAACGGAATTGCGGAGGCTTTCAATAAAGGGGTTACCCTGGCTTCAGGAGAAGTGATTGCTTTTTTAAACTCGGATGATTTCTATTTTAGCGATGATGTTTTTCAAAAAGTCAATGGAGCTTTTAATGGAAATGAAATCCTTTTTGTTCATGGGAATATTTTTTTTGAAGATGAGAAATATGGTTCAAATATTCGCAAGCCGTTGATGTGTAAGCTTCAGCAAGGGATGCCTTTTAATCATCCGGCAATGTTTATGCGGAAAAAGTGTTTTGAACAAGCAGGAGTTTTCGATTCGACCTTTCGCTTTGCAATGGACTTTGAGCTTCTTTGCCAAATGTCAGATCGGACTCCAAATTTTTTAAAAAAAGGATTCTATCTTAATGGAATTCCCCTTGTGCATATGCGCGGCGGCGGCGCTTCATGGTTGCAAGAAAAAGAAAGTGTTGGAGAAGTAAAAAAAGCTTTAAAAAAAAATAAGCTGTGGAATGTGTCCGCAGGATATTATTATGCCTTACGGAGGTTAAGAATTTTCCTCAAATCTTACATGGATAAAACCGGACTTCTGATCTTGGTAAAATTTTGGCGAAAAATTAAATGGCAATGAATCAGCAAACAAAAATCTCCTCTCTTATTCTTGCAAAAGATGAAGAACAAAACATCGCCCGCTGCCTTGAAAGCCAGCTTACATGTGTTGATGAAATAATAGTCTTAATTGATGATGCAACGACAGATCGAACTGAAGAAATTATCCGTACCTTTCCGCAAGTACGCTATGAAAAAGTTGTCTGGCAGGGATTTTCAAAAACAAAACAACTGGGACTTTCGTTCACTTCAAACAATTGGATTTTTTGGATTGATGCAGATGAAGCAATAACCAAGCCTCTGAACGATGAATTAATTCAATTTAAAAACGAACTTCCGAAATTTAACGCTTATTCATTCCCAAGACGTGCTTTCTTCCTTGGGAAATGGATAGAACATTCCGGCTGGTATCCAGGCAGAGTAACGAGGCTTTTTAGAAAAGATAAAATTCATTTTAGTGAAAATGATGTGCATGAACATTTACTCGTAAATGAGGAAGTTGGAAAATTCATCGGCGACATTGACCACTTCACAGACCCGACGATTGAACACTACTTCACAAAATTTAATTACTATACCTCACTTGCGGCTAAAGAACTGTACGAGAGGAAAAAATCTTTTAAGAAAACAGATGTACTGCTTCGCCCCTTATTTATCTTTCTAAAAATGTATATTTTTCGTCTGGGATTTTTAGACGGTTTTCACGGATTTCTTTTAGCCGTCTTTTCATCTCATTATGTTTTTACGAAATATGCAAAGCTATGGGAACTTAATCAACAAAAGGAGAAATAAATTATGGCTGAAAAAACGAATTACGAAGTCCTCTTTATGCAATTAATCATGCAGCAGCAGCAATGGGCGATGATGTCCATGGGAAAATTAAAAAATCCTATGAGCGACAAAATTGAACGGAATCTAGAGATGTCAAAATATGCGATTGATACGCTCGACATGCTGGCTGCAAAAACGAAGGGGAACCTTGGCGAGTATGAAGATAAATTTATTAATGAAGTTTTACGCGAATTAAAATTGAATTATGTTGAAGAAGTCGGGAAAGATACAAAAGAAGAACCAACTCCGCCCGAGGCTGCAACTGCAGAAGAAACACCGCCGGAAGCATAAATGAAATTTGGAATATTCGGCAATACAACCAAAGACGAGCTTACAGCTACTTTACAAATCATAGTTGAACAGCTAAAATTAAACAAGTATGAATTTCTTATTAACGATTCGTTGCGAAGATCGTTTCCCCTTGCATTGGTTCAACCTGATTATTTTGCTTCCGCTAAAAAGGTCGCAGAAAGTTGTGACATCTTAATTTCGCTTGGCGGAGACGGCACAATGCTTACAACCGCATATATCGCACATCAAGTTAATAAACCCATTCTCGGAATTAATCTCGGAAAGCTTGGTTTCTTAGCCGAAGTTGATATCAAGGGGATTGAGCAGCTTTTTAACGACATAAAAAATTCTCGCTATTCGGTTGAAGAAAGAATGGTGTTGGTAGGTAAATGTTCCACTAATGATTGTGACGATTTTTTTGCGGTGAATGATTTGGTTATTGATAAAGGCGCATGGCCTAAAATGATTGAGCTTACAATTTCTGTTGAAGATGAATACGTTACAACTTTTTCGGCAGACGGTTTAATCGTTGCTACCCCGACCGGATCTACCGGGTATTCGCTCTCCGTTGGCGGACCGATTGTAAGTCCGAAAGCTGAAGTGATAGCGCTTAGTCCTATCTCGCCCCATAGTTTAACCATGCGCCCTTTAGTGCTGCCGAGTAATGAAAAAATTTTTATTACCGCTAACTCAATGCACACAAAAGTTCAAGTAAACTGCGATGGTCAGCGCGTAATGGAATTTCCGCCCCCGCTTGAAATTGTAATTTCGAAAAGTGAAAAACCGTTGAAGTTAGTGCACATGGATTCTGCGAATTACTTTAAGATCCTCCGGTCAAAATTACTTTGGGGATTAGACGTTAGAAAAAATAGTCATCAACAAAAAGGATCTTAAGATGAAAAATTTATTCATTCTTTTCTTTTTCTCACTTGTTACTTTTGCACAAACAACAAACCAATGCGTGCTAGACCAAAAATCCGGCAAACCGATGTTGGTTGGCATTTGCAGTCGAGAAGCAATTCAAGATTCCTCATTTGCATGGTGGTTTAATCCGGAATATGAAAACTATGAACTTGATAAAGAAACGCTTTCCCACGTTAAAATGGATAACGAGTTTCACTCAATAACCATAGTAATGGGAACGTGGTGCAGCGACAGCAGAAGGGAAGTCCCGCGTTTTTATAAAATTCTCGATTCGCTGAATTTCCCTTCTGCCAAAGTAAAGCTGATCATGGTGGACAGAAAAAAAGAAGCGGCGGAGGTAAACATCGCATCTTTAAATATTGAACTTGTTCCCACAATGATTATTTATAATGATGGGTTGGAAATCGGCAGAATAGTTGAAACGCCGAAAGAAACGTTGGAAAAAGATTTAGCAGCGATTTTAACGAAAAAATAATTAAGAAAAGAAATGACCCACAGAATAATTATCGCGTAGCTCTATTTATTTACCGGAAAATGCTTGACGAAAAGGATGGATAGAATTAATCATCAACATTTAAACTACTTATTGGTAAAAGTCATTTCAAATAGCTTGACATAAAAACAAAAACTTAAACGCCAATACTCTATTGCACATTATTACGGTTAAAATATTTCCTTTGGCTTGTTAAACCAAAACTCACGGTAACGGTGCGGGAGAGTGGTTACGTTTTCAGTAAATAATTTTAGAGAGACGCGAATATTATATCCTAAAAAGCTGTAAGGATTTTTGTTAAAGATTTTTTCAAAACCATCTACTTTTAATTGGTAATCTGAATAGGCAGTTCCTTTTGGATCAACAAAGATAATTTTGTAAGCATTCCCGTTTTTTAACCAAAAAATAAAGTCCGGGAAAAAAGATCTTTCTTTATCCGCTTCCAAGTATGGGATATAAATATTGTCTAATGATTCATCAATTTTGCTGAACATCCACCAATCATATTTTTTCTTTATCTCATAGGCATTTTCAGAAATATATTTATCTAATTCATTTAAGAATGTGATTTCACCGGGATTTTGGATTATGTGTTTTATAAATTTTATTTTTTCATCAGATGTAATTACCGGAATGTAGTAATGTTCGTATAGACGCCTGATAGTTAGCTCTTCAAAAACTATTTCTGATTTAAGTGATGCTTTTTCTTTTATAGCATCAAAGATTGGCTCACTGATTATCCCTTTCTTGAACAGCTCTTCAGATTTTTGAAACTTTTCTTTGCTTATTTGAGCTTGCGGCGATGTTATTTCATTTATGGTTTTTATTAAATCCGCAATCTTTTTGAATTCGTTAGAGACAGCAATTTTTCTAAAGTGAATGATTTCTTCATCTAATTTTTTGAAGCCGCTTAAATATTTACGTTTGGAATTAATATGAAATGAGAACCGGTTAATGATTGAATTTGTATCAGAGTATTTTTTTGAATCATCTTCAGTCAGGATAGCATTGGATGAAAGAGATGATCTTAATAAAGACAAATCATTTACCTTAGCATTTGTGCTGAAAAGTAAGACATTATCATTAACCGACGAAAGATAATTATTCAATCTTGTTTTTGAAGAAGCCGCAATATGGAACGGAGGAAGATCATCAAAATGAGAAGATTTAATATCGTAACATGGAATTAATAAGTCACAGTTGGATTCATTTTTAGATAGTTTCAAGGTTGTATGATCAACAACCGAATCGCTATCAGATTTGATTGCTTCGACAACTTTCCGGATAGCAAGTTTATTTGTTCCAAAAATGAAGAGAGTTTCTAATACACTTGAAAAGTCAAATAGATTTCCAAAATCCGATTGCTGGATTAAATTTGAATTGCGGAGTTTAATTAGTCGTTTTCTTTTGCCGGGTAAAGGAGAAATACGAACGCCACGACCGAGAGATTGAAGAATAAATTTTTGAGCGTCTGTTGAAGTGCCAATATTAATGTAGTTAATGACATTCGGACGATTTGAATCCCAGCCTTCATAAAAAGCACGCGAACCCATTAAAATATTAATATGCGGATTATCATTTAGTTTTCTGAAGTAGCTATCGTCATCATAGGTTTTAGTAAACTCATAACCGCTAAGTTTATTTTTAATCCAACCGGAAATATCGCCGATTTTGATAAGAGCAAAAGGCGTATCGGATTCTTTGAGTTTGAATGCAAGTTCTTTAGTGTTTGCGTTAGTGGTTACTTCAATTTCGCCAAATCTATCAGAATTAAAAACAGATTTAAGAATATGTTCACGTTCAACGGCAGCAAAGAATGATAGGGGTAAGGCGTGGGGTTCGTTTTCGAAGATGTATTCTTTATGATTTTTTAGCTCTTTAATAAGTTCATCTTTGGCTTGGTGGAAAAGAGAACTATTGATTTTACCACAGGCAAATTTTACAAGCACATTAAAAAAAACAAGGAGATCGGATTCTTCCGTATTTACAGAGTTTACAAGCGTTAACATTAAAGGAGAATGATAAGCAGACTTTTCTTTGAGATAAACTTTTTTGGAGTAATCTTTACTGAATGCCAGTGTAAGAAGTGATTTTATAACAATCTTTTCTTTTTCTTCTTGTGAAAAATCGTCGTCGGTTTTTGCACTGAAGGATATATATTCTTCACCGCTTACATATAAATGTTTTCCGTAGCCATCTGTAATAAACTTTTCCAGATTGAAATTAAAAACTGTTGTTACTAAATCCCAATTATCAGTAAAGGTAGCAGAGAAATTAAATAGGAATCCATTTCTTGAAAGAATGCTAAAGTAAGATTGTCGTTTAGAATCTTCCTTACCGCCTTTATGAGCTTCATCTAAAAGAATATACCAGTTACCATTATTATCATAGTTTTTATAGTCTATTTGCACATCTTTTTGTTCATCGGTAAAATTATCTGAACGATAGTAGAAAACAGAAATTTCATCGGAGAAAGAGAATTTTTCGTTTTTTATTCTTTCGTAATCTTTAATACTATAGAGATTGATCCGCCGGTTTGAACTTGCTGAATTGTATTCGTCTATCAGTTTTTTAATCTGCTCAAGCAAATCTTCACGCGGGGCAAGAATAAGAATATTGTTATCGGGAATTTCGTTAAGAGTGATAAGGGAGCTTAACAGTTCTATAACTTTTACAATCAACAAACTTTTACCGGAACCGGTAGCCATCCAAAAAGAGCAGCGATTTATAAAATTACGAAAGAGGATTTGGCCGTTCTCTACCGTGTAATAATTTGAAAAAACAGTGTAGAGGTCTTTGTTTTGCGGAGAGATAGAAAAATTATCTTCCCTAAATTCGTTAGCGTTAAAAAGGTTAAGCAGATATTCTTTGCGTAAAAAATTACCAGCCGGATTTTCAGAAATTGAAAAATCTTTAGCTTCTTCATAATAAAGATGCAGGAGTTTTACGGTGTTCTGCAAAGATTTTATTTGATAATCGTATAAAGTCTTTGAAGCCGAGAAAGTTGAGAAATTAAATTCAGACCAGGACAAAGGGAGGTCTTCAATTTTTCGCGCTGATATTATTTCTTCAAGAATAAGTGATGGCATTTATTACCGCTGTAATTTCATAAGTAAAATAATATTTTCATTAATTTTCACCGTTTATTAAACCGTATGGAAGAGAGGTTGACATACTCTAATTGGCTCATATAAGCGACATGTGAGCTAATTAATAGGCTCGTGATACTATTTACGATATTTGGCATCTCTCCCTTTGCCAACCGTTTTAATTACTTGTTTCATTTTTAATTCGTGTAAACCGCGTTTAAGAGTAGCATAACTAATACCGGGACAAGCGCGCAAAAGATCGGAGAAAGAAAATTCATCCGGCAGATTTTCAATAGCGGCAAAAACCATTTCTCTTTTTGCCCCTTTTGCTGTGGTAATTTTACCGACGCGTTGTTCAAATTCTTTATAAGCCGCAATTAGAGTAGAGAGAAAGTAGTTCCACCAGGGAATAAGATCGTGTTCACCTTCGTGCCATTTTTGAGAACTCTTATAAAGAGCGTCGTAATATGCTTCTTTGCTTTCTTCGATAATTCTTTCGATTGAAATGAAGCGACCGACTTCATAACCGATATGATATAAAAGAAGAAGAGTTAGAAGACGACCGATCCTGCCGTTGCCGTCTTTGAAAGGATGGATACATTCAAAATCAAGAACAAAAGAAGCGACAGCAAGTAGAGGTTCAACTTTATTTTGCGCGATGCTTTTATTAAACGAATCGCAAAGTTTCTGAACTGCTTTAGGAGTATTTTTTGCAGAGACAGGACGAAACCGAATAACCGTTTTTCCAATAGGAAGAATTTCCAGAATGGCATTGTCCAAGGTTTTAAAGCCAACAACTTTTTCGGGTGTATAGCGGTAAAGCTGTTTAATCCATTTCAGAATTAGATTAGGAGTAAGTTTATTTTTACTTGCATTGGTATGAATATCATTCAAAATATCTTTATAACCGGCAACTTCTTCTTCGGGTCTGTTTAGCGGTTTTACGTTTTGTGCAACGATTAAGCGGATTCTTTTTTCAGGCACAAAGATACCTTCGATACGATTACTCGATTCCGTGCTTTGAATAATGGCTGTTTGCTGCAAGGTTTTAAGAACTTCGGGGAATTGATCTCTGAACAAAGATTCTTTCCCTTTAAATTCTCCAAGCATTCTTACGGCAATAAGTAACTTTTGAGAAACGGGCTGGTCCAAAAAATAATCATTTTCAAAAGATTTCATTGAACACCCTCAAATTCAGATTTTTTTTCTTTTGCATTATTGCCACCAAATAAATTCTTTGAAGAGATGATAATTTGGATTGGTTAAACTTTCTTTCGAGCCGTCATTAAATTCAACTTCTTCTTCGGTTATTTTTTTTATCTTTTTGCCGGTTATTAACGAGAGAGTTTCCGCAGCATCAATATTGGGGTAAAGTTTGTTGAGCGTTACTTGTACTGTTTTATCTTTTGCGTTGATCTTTACCGCTTTGTCTGTAAGTTTATCATCACGCATAAAAATGTATTGCTCGTACGGAGTTTTGTTTTCGTTAAAGATGAGCAGTGCATCTTCTTTGTAAGATACTTTTTGAAGTGTGTCTTCATATTGTTCAAGGGAATAATATTTGAAGAAACCGCCGCCTTTATAATCTGTTTCTTTTGAAATACTGGATTGAACGCCGGCAATTACTTTTTTCATTCTTGGAAGAACAACCGTAAAAAAGTGTTCTCCCATTTCCACGCCGAGCCATTTACGACCGAGTTTTTGAGCAACCGCTTGTGTTGTAGAACTGCCCATAAAAAAATCAAAAACAAGGTTACCTTCTTGATTAATATTAGAGAATATTCTTTTTAATAACAGTTCGGAGTTTTCAGTTTTGAAATCAGTGGTATTTGAATATCCTTTTATATCAAGCCAATTTGTATCAGCCAATACAAACTCACGAGGTGGTATCCAATATTTAATTGAGGAAATTCCGTCGCCTTCTTTTTTTATAAACTCACGATTTGCGCCATCCCTTAACCAATATTCTTCTAACGTTTCATTTGTTGTTTTAGAAACCTTGAGATATTCTTTGTAGTTTTCAATTGCAGTAGATGCCCGGTTTCTTTCCCACATCCACTGACCTTTTTCTAAAGACACGCCTTGAATCTCATAACGCATATTTTTTCTGTCAAAACTTTTCCAGAAACTGTGCCAATGAGCAGCTTTCTGATTATCTGTAGTCGGTTTAATGATTTTTGTAAAACGAGTGAAAAAGTTATTCGAATACCAATAAATGTTATCATAATTAACAGTCATCGATTTCATATCACGAAATTGTTTATTTAAGTCGCCCTTCGTTTCTTCCGCACGGCGTAAAACGATTTCGTTTCTAAAATTTTCTTTGCCCAGAATTGTATCCAATAAAAACCGAACAATATAATTCCCATTATAATCGCACCGGACAAAAATGCTTCCGTCTTCACTTAGAAAATCTTTGGCGATACTAATTCTATTTTCGAGAAGAGTAGCCCAATTTGCGTCTTTATAATTGGTACGGTAAAGAAATTGGTCGCTGCTATCAAGATTAAAAGGCGGGTCAATATAAATAGTTTTTACAGCGCCTCTATATTTTCTTTTAAGTGTATTAAGCGCCTGGTAATTTTCCGAATGAATTAAAGTGCCGTCCAAAGAATCATCGAGATTATCGAACAAAGAAAGAATTTCAAGTTCAAGGTCTTTGAAATATTTAGTATCAACCGGAAGGAATCTGCATTCTTTTTTAAGAAACTCTTTTCCGTCGAGGGAAGTTTGAACCGCAATAATATCTTTCGGTTTAAAAATATCTTTAACAAGTCCAAGTTCTTTCCATTCGGCAATTTGTTCTTTTATACCGGGATGCTTAATAAGTTTTTCGACAAGTTCTTTTGGCAGCCGGTCAAGCGTAATTACATAATTGCTGTTAAGAGGAAATTTGGGTTTGTTCCAAATTTTAACAAGCTCATCTTCGAACTGAGAAATAAATGAAATTATGTTGTAGGCAATTTCTTTAAGGGATTGCAGTTCTTTAATTCTCTTTTCGTCAAACTGGTTCACCTCCTTGAACATATACTGGTAAAGAAAAAGATCGAACTGTTCTTTAAGAAACTCTTTAGCATTTTTGTTAATAAAGAAATCAACTTCGGATTGTTTTTTGAAAATGGAGAATGATTGTTCAAGAATTTCTTCGGTTACGTTTTTAAAATCTTCTTTTTTGAGAGCTTTGAGAATTTCATCAATCTTAGTTACTCTGCCGTTTTTGGAATAATTAACATTAAATATCAGCGCAACTTTTTTGTCTATCCCGCCAACTTTATTGAACTCAAAAATCAGATTGCGTCGTTCATTATTTTTTTTGTTTTCAATTTGGGAAGCATCAAAGAAAAAGTTTAAGCCATCAATCTCAATCTTCATTGATTTGTAAATTGCTTCACTTTTAACATAGTAAAGCATGTGAGTTTTCCAGAAGAGAATAACATCGCGGTTGGGATCGTAAACTTTATCATAAATGTTTTGATAAAGCGGGGTATAATTGAAGTAGATACTTCCGGTTTGATTAAAGTAACGAGAAAAGAAGAAGTAAAGTTTTTCAAACATTTCTTCGCGGAAATCAGGGAAGCCGGAGAGTTTTACGTTAATATCTTGGATTAAAATGGGGAAAATGCCTTCAAAGTATTTCCCCTTAATGTGCATTAGATTTACATAACCGGATTGACCTTCAATTTTAGCCCCAATAAAAATATCTTTTAGGGCGGTTAAAAATTTTTGTTCTTGGTTAGGCATAATATTATTTTTTTTATTAGTAATATAAAAAATTACAATTGAATGAAACGAATGTATTGAAGAAAAGCGATTTACTATAACCGGCAATGTTGCTTTAAATTAACCATAACTTAATTTCCGAAAAGTTAATTTCTCTAACTTTACCCGGTCTCAAATTTCCCAAATGGATATTGCCGATTCGTATTCTCACCAACCGTAATGTTGGATAACCAACTTTAGCGGTCATCTTCCGCACCTGCCTGTTTCGTCCTTCAATTATCGTAATGCCAAGCCAGGTTGTTGGAATTGTTTTTCGAAAACGAATAGGAGGTATTCTCTCTTCAAATTGCGGCGGTTTATTTAAAATTATAACTTTCGCCGGAAGCGTCTTTTTATTTTCGATAAGGACACCGCCCCGAAGCTCTGTTAATGCGGCTTCTGTTGGTGTTCCTTCAACTTGGACAAAATATTCTTTTTCTAATTTATGCTTTGGATGCAGCAGTTTATCGGTAAGCGCTTTGTCATTTGTTAGAAGAAGAAGTCCTTCGCTATCATAATCAAGTCTTCCGACCGGGTAAACATCTTTCGGAAAAGTAAAAAGATCGGTGAGCGTTTTCCTTCCAACTGCGTCCGTAAATTGAGTCAGCACTCTGAAGGGTTTATGTGCGACAAAATATTTAAAAGATTTTTTCATCTGACTTTTTTCTTTTTACTGCGTCAAAATTAACAAAAAGATTTTCTTTCAACAGCAAACTATTCCTTATTTTTACGGAAAGAAAAAAGGAATCAATGTGAAACCACCGAAAAATGATCCAATTTGGAAAATGATGGGCTTGCTGTTTAAACCGCATCCATGGCACGGAATATCCCCCGGAGACAACGTTCCGTACCAACTTACTGTTTATATTGAAATTGTTCCGACTGATTCGATGAAATATGAAATAGATAAACAATCCGGTTATTTGAAGGTTGATAGACCTCAACGATATTCAAATTTTTGTCCAACGCTTTACGGATTGGTTCCCCAAACGTACTGCGCAGAAAAAGTTGCGGAATTAAGTACTGAAAAAACCGGCAAAAAAAGTATTGTCGGAGATGGTGATCCGTTGGATATTTGCGTGCTTACGGAAAAAACTATTACGCAGGGAGGTATCTTGCTGGAAGTAATTCCAATCGGCGGTTTACGTATGATAGACGGCAATGAGGCTGATGATAAAATTATCGCCGTAATGAAAGGCGACGCTGTTTATGGTCAAATGAAAAGTGTGAGAGATGTTCCCCCAAATGTGATTGATCGCTTGCGCCATTATTTTTTAACTTACAAAGATGTTCCCGGCGATGAACACCATAAACATTGTGAAATAGATGAAGTTTATGATGTGGAAACAGCGTACGAAGTGATTAAGAGAAGCCAGGAAGATTATGAACTTCGTTTTGGTGGTATAGAAGAAATGCTTACTTCGGCTTTGCGCGGGTAATAAACAAAGAAAATTAGGGGAAGATAAAATGGTTAAAAAAATATTACCGAATAGATGAATGAAAATGAATGGTTGAATGTTTTTCATTCATTCAAGCATTCAGCCATTCAATTGATGATCTGTGACTCTTTGGTTCCGGTTTACAAGGTTAGAAATTAACGATTAAGGAAAAAAGAAAGTGGCATATTATTTCAGAGATCAGAAAAAATATATTGAGGAACTTAAAAGGTATGAACCGAAAATGCAGCCGAAGGAACTTGAAGAATATAAAATGTTCGTTAAGCGGCATAAAGATGAGGAGGAATTCGACTCAATCTCTTTCGGAAAACTAAAAGCGCTCTATGAAAAATACTCTGCTCAACGCGAAAAGAAGAATTATGACCATTTCTTTAAAAAACCTGACCAAGAAAACAGTAATTAACCTCCCCGTGTTTCGGTTTTAAGCAAGAGTTTGATAAATTTGAACTGCTAATTATGAATCTCATTCACCCTTGAGGAACTAATGAATTATAAGCTTCTGAATAGAATTATTGCGGCGATCGTTTTTGTTATTTCAAACGCCGTTCTTTTTTTAACGGTACAACCTTCGGTTTCATTTTGGGATTGCGGCGAGTTTATTGCTTCCGGATTCTCCCTTCAGGTTCCTCACCCGCCGGGAGCTCCTTTCTTTTTACTCCTTGGCAGAGTTTTTTCTATGCTTCCGTTTGGTGAAAATATTGCCTTCCGGTTTAACACAATTTCCGTTTTAGCCAGTTCGCTCTCAATTCTTCTTCTCTATTTGATCGCTGTTAAGTTGATAGAGAATTATAAAGGAAAGACTTATAATAATCTTTCAGCAGCGCTGTTAACCTACATTCCGGCGGCTATCGGCGCGTTATCTTTTTCGTTCAGCGATACCTTTTGGTTTAACGGTGCAGAGGCTGAAGTTTACGCTGCAAGTACTTTCTTTTTAGCTTTAGTAGTTTACCTGATGATGGTCTGGCACGAGAAGGCGGACAATAAAGACAATGAGAAATATATTTTACTGATCGCATATCTTATCGGTCTTTCTACGGGCGTTCACTTGATGAGTGTTTTAGCCATGATCTCCGTTGTTATGATTATCATGTTTAGAAAATATGTTGATGATGACGAAGCTTTGAAAAAATCGGGATATATTTTTCTTGCGCATGCCGGACTGCTTATAATCCTTGCAGTTGCTCTTTGGGCAAATCAAACGGATGCTACTCCCCCCACTCCGGAACAATACAAAGATTTTGATTCCAAGTTTAAACTGGTAATGGCGGGAATCAGCATTTTGATCGTTGGAGCTTTGTGGAAGAAATTGTTCAATAGAAATTCAATTTATATTTCCCTCGCTATTGGAGGGGTGGCGCTCTTTGTTGTTTATCCCGGAATTGTTAAAATACTTCCTGGGTTAATGTCGAGTATTTCCGGAGACAATATCATTACGGAAATCCTCTTATTAGCGGCTGTGTTCGGAGCTTTGGGTTATGGCGTGTTCTACGCTGTGAAAAATAATAAACCAACAATGCATCTTGTTTTTATGTCTTTGATTTTCGCTCTTCTGGGATTCACAACATATACAATGGTAATAGTTCGTGCAAACCAAAGTACGCCGATGAATGAAAATGAACCGGATAATTTTTCCGAATTGGTTTCTTACCTCAACCGCGAACAGTATGGCGATTTCCCAACATTTAAAAGAAGATTTGCTACCGAACCCCATCAAATGGGAGTTTATGAAAACTATACTTCCGATCTCGATTTTTGGTGGCGTTACCAAATGAACCACATGACCACCAGATATTTCATGTGGAATTATGTCGGACGCGAATCATGGGATCAAGATTCCGGCGCAAACATGTGGCCTCTTAACGGGCTCGGAAACGCTCTGTTCAAACCTTTCAACATTCATTTTAACGGCGATGCAAAAGATTCTCTTTTTGGCATTCCTCTCTTGCTCGGATTACTCGGCATTTATTTCCATTTCAAAAAAGATTGGAAGATGGCAAGTATTTTTATGGTGCTCTTTATCTTTATGGGATACTTAACGGCATTCTATCAAAATCAGCAAGAACCGCAGCCGCGTGAAAGAGATTATTTTTATGTCGGAGCATTTTTTGTTTATTCAATTTGGATCGCGTTCGGTCTTCGTGGAATTATAGATGTTCTTTTAGATAAAATAATTTCGCCGTCACTTGCAAAAAGTGCCGCCTTTGCAGTTGTAGTGCTTGGAATTATTTTTGTCCCGGTGAGAATGTTGCAGGCAAATTATTTTACGCACGACCGTTCACGCAATTGGGTGCCATGGGATTATTCCTACAACTTATTACAAAGCTGTGCGCCGAATGCAATCCTTTTTACGAACGGCGACAACGATACTTTCCCTCTCTGGTATTTGCAGGATGTTGAAGGTGTGCGGCGCGATGTGCGTATTGCAAACCTAAGTTTACTGAACACAAATTGGTATATCAAACAATTAAAGAACCTTGAGCCGTACGGCGCAAAAAAGGTCGCAATGAATTTGGACGATATGCAGATTGATGCGCTGCAGCCGACTCAATGGGAGCCGCAGGACGTTACTATCCCGGTACCGGGTCAGCTCCCTTCATCTTATAAAACCTATTCCGAAGGAAGAACGGTCCTAAACACTGATCCGTCAATAAATCTTAACGAATGGAATATTGAAGATTCAACCATCATCCGTGAAGGAAAACTGACCTGGCGGATGGACAACTCAGTTGTCTATAGCGGAATCAAAGCTGTGCGCGTACAAGACATTATGACAAAAGAGATCGTTCAAGCGAACAATTGGCAAAGACCGATCTATTTTGCCGTAACATGTTCGGACGATAGCAAGATTGGTTTAAATGATTATTTGAAAATGGAAGGAATGGCTTTCAGGCTTGTTCCCGAGAAAAAACGGGCGAGAGTTGAATTTATTAATGAACCTGTTATGCGTAAACAAGTATTCGATGAAAACCCAAGTTTTTCAAAAAAATATTTGCCGGGATTTAAATTCCGGGGCTTAAATGATTCAACCATTTTCTTTGATGAAAACCATACCCGACTTGTCCAAAATTATCGTAATGCATTTATCCGGTTAGCTATTTATTATATGAACACCGGTCAGCCGGATCAAAAAGCAGTGGAAGTCCTGAACCTGATGGAGAAAAAACTCCCGAGAAAAATTTTACCGATTGATTACCGCATTCTTTACGATATCGGGAATTTGTATTTCGCTGTAAATGATTTGCCTAATTATAAAATAATTGCTTCCGAAATTGAAAGTGATGCGCTGAAAGCACTTGTAGAAAACCCCAGGGGACAACCCGGGCGATACAGCCCTTACAACATTTTGTTAGATATTTATGAAAATCTGAATGAATACGATAAAGGAATTGATCTTCTTCAGAAGATATCTAATATCTATCCCGGCGACAATCAAGTTAAAAATGAAATTGAAAGATTGAAAGCCGCAAAGGCAAACAAGGATTCTTTGGTGATCGGTCATTAGTTATTTGTCATTGCTTTCTCAATGACTGATGCCCATTGACCCGCTGACCGGTGAAACTAAATAATGAAGATACTAATACTTGCTCTTTCGGGAATTGGCGACGCACTAATGTTCACTCCGGCGATGCAGCTTCTACGAAGTAAGTTACCCGATGCAGAAATTGATGCAATGGTAATGTACAAAGGCGTTAAGGATATCTATGAGCGGACAAATCTGTTTGACACTGTTCATTATTTTGATTTTCTAAGCGCACCAAAATTTTCTTCATTTCAATTTGTTTTGAAATTTCGCGGCAGGTATGAGGCTTCGATCAACGTCTATCCATCAAACCGGAAAGAATATAACCTTATAAATTTTATTGTTGGTGCAAAGAAACGAGCAGCGGTTCAATATCTTCGTAGCGATCTTCCAAATCTCGGATTTCTTAATACCCACAGAATTGTAGAAAATGATTCGCTTCACAATGTAGAAGAAAATATTCTTCTCTGTGAAAAACTTTTTTCGACAAAGTTTGCCGAAAGTCCGCAGCTTCTTTTTCCCCTTACAAAAGAAGATGAGTTATTTAAAGAAAAATATTTAATTGAAACCGGAATTACTTCTCCTGATTTTGTTGTTGGATTTCACCCCGGGTGTTCTACCCTAAAAAATCATGCTAAGAGACGATGGGAGCCGGATAAATTTGCACGGTTAGGCAATTTGTTGGTTGAGAAAAAAGGAGCAAAGATATTAATTTTTGGCGGAACTGAAGAACGTGAATTGCAGAAATTAGTTAAACAAAATATCAATTCGGAAAATGCTTTTGTTATCAAGACACAATCGCTATCACAGACCGCTTCAATAATGAAGAGGTGTAATGTTTTTGTAACGAACGATTCAAGTTTGATGCACATTGCTTCGGCAATGCAATTAAAGGTTGTAGCTGTTATTGGTCCGACGAATACTAACTATATTTATCCATGGAAAACAAATCATAGAGTTGCTTCCCTTCAATTAGATTGTGCGCCCTGTTTTTTCTATTCTCCCAAACCACTTAGCTGTAAAAGAGATGACATTCAATTTAAATGTATAAGAGAGTTGGAGGTAGAAAAGGTTTTTTCAGTTATTGAATCGTTTTAAAAGACAATAGTCGAGACAAATTTTCGAAATAAGTTCATGCAATTGCTTCCGCGTAAACGGTTTCCCCACATAATGGGAACACCCGGCATCAAGAATTCTCTTTTGGTCTTCCATCAGAGAGTACGCGGTCACCGCAACGATGGGAGTTGATTTATAGTTTTCACGCTGCCGCAGAAGCTTGGTTACATCTAACCCGTTTATTCCCATACCAAGATTAATGTCCATCAAGATGATGTCATAGTAATTCAGCTCGGTTTTGGTCAAGGCTTCTTCACCGTTTATTGCAAAATCGGACACCGCAATTCCTCGAATAAAAAGGGCGATAACTTCGCGGTTATCCTGATTGTCTTCAACTACCAGAATTTTTATTTTGTTTTCATTCATATTTAAATAGGTACGATTATAGTGTGTACAAATTAGTTAAAAATACGTTCTCTTGAAAAGGAGAATATGCAAAAAATGAAATGAATATTCAGGATTCAATAATAAATAAAGCTCCTAACAGCTTTCTTCTGTTTGTTTAAACTTCATAATTGAGTATTTTTAGCCCTTACATTTTGAAAACGAAGGAGTACCTGGCAGAAATGCATTTTAAGAGAAGAACACATACATGCGGTGATCTACGAGAATCAAATATCGGACAAAACGTTATTTTAAACGGATGGGTTGATACAAGAAGAGATTTAGGCGGATTAATTTTTATTGAATTGCGAGATCGTTATGGAATTACACAAGTTGTTTTTGAGCCCGGATTTAATCAAGAAGCCCACAACACCGGAAAACCCTTAAGAAGCGAATTTGTTATTTCTATTGAAGGAGTGGTCAGAAAACGTCCCGAAGGAACTGAAAATGCAGCTTTAGCTACCGGCAAGGTTGACGTTATGGTGAACAACCTTACTATTCTTAACGAAGCAAAAACTCCGCCCTTTCAGATCAAAGAAGAAACGGATGCAGGAGAAGACCTGCGCTTAAAATACCGTTATCTTGATCTTCGCCGTTCTTCGATGCAAAAAAATTTAATGCTTCGCCACAAAATGTACCAAATTACGCGTAAATATTTTGATGAAAATAAGTTTATTGAAATTGAAACTCCCGTTCTTATGAAAAGCACTCCTGAAGGAGCAAGAGATTTTCTTGTTCCAAGCAGATTGCACACAGGAAAGTTTTACGCGCTTCCGCAATCACCCCAAACTTACAAGCAAATATTAATGGTCTCCGGATTTGATAGATATTTTCAAATTGTAAAATGTTTCCGTGATGAAGATTTACGCGCAGACCGTCAGCCGGAGTTTACACAGATTGATGTTGAAATGTCTTTCGTTGATCAAGAAGATATTTTCGGGGTGGTTGAAGGTTTGATGAAACGTTTCTTTAAAGAAGTTTGGCAGAAAGAACTTCCGCTTCCGCTTCCACGCATCTCGTTTGAAGAAGCAATGGAACGTTATGGAAGCGATAAACCCGATTTGCGTTTTGAACTTGAAATGAAAACTCTTAACCATGTTTTTGAAAACACTACTTTTAAAGTTTTTCAAGACCAGATTCAAAACAAAGGAGAAATCACCGGCCTGGTTGCCCCCGGTTGCGGCGAGTACACACGCAATCAACTCGATGTGCTTACAGACTTTATTAAAAAACTTGGCGCCGGCGGATTAATCTGGATTCGTGTAAAAGAAGAAGGACTTGAATCTCCCACAATGAAATTTTTTACTGATGTTGAGCAGGCAAATTTAACTTCGTTCCTCGGAGCCAAACCCGGCGATTTAATTTTAATTCTTACCGGTAAAAAATATAAAACGCTTAGCTTGATGGGAATGCTTCGCTTGGAAATGGCGAGGAGATTAAATTTGATCAATGAAAATGCAGCGCCAAAACTTTTATGGGTAACCGATTTCCCGTTATTTGAATGGGACGAGGAGACAAAAAGGTTTTACGCCATGCATCATCCGTTTACATCACCCAACATTGATGATATTCCTTTTATGGAATCTAATCCGGGAAAAGTTAAAGCCAGCGCTTACGATTTAGTTTTAAATGGAAGTGAAGTTGCCGGCGGAAGCATTAGAATTCATAGTGCGGAATTGCAGGCAAAAATGTTTAGAGCTTTGGGAATTACTGAAGAAGAAGCCGAACACAAATTCGGATTTTTGATGAACGCTTTCAAATACGGCGCTCCGCCGCATGGTGGAATTGCATTCGGTTTTGACCGCCTTGCGATGATCTTTGCAGGCGAACACTCTATTCGCGAAGTAATCGCTTTTCCGAAAACCGCAAGCGGTGTGTCCCTGATGGATGAAGCCCCCTCAACTGTGGACGAGCATCAACTGAAAGAATTGCATATCAGAATTAGGAATTAGGAATTACGAATTAGGATTTTTCAAAAAAAAAGCCGTGAAATTTTTCACGGCTTTTTAATTTTAAATAAAAAATTATTTAAATCGTTTTTCACCAACTGCTTTATTGTAAACAATTTGAACGTTTACATAAGCTTCTTGTCCAGAGTTATCACCATAGGAAGCAACTTTTACTTTAGCATAATGCCCATCATAATCATAAACAAAGTAGTATTGGGTCGTATCTCTATCTGGGATTTTATTTGTCCAAGTCGCAGCATCAAAAGCTGGTGCAGCAGCACCGTCGGTAATATTTGATGTGCCGGCAGCTTTAAATCTGGTTTTTCTAGCTGTTGAGGTTATCAAATCGGAACTGCGCAGATCATATGTGCTGGAAGCTGAGTTGGAATAATAAAGCATATCAATTGCAGCGTTAGATGAGCTTGCAGTTGTACCTGTAGAAAGAATTAATCCACTTGGTTGTGAAACACCAGTTCCGGTAGTTTCCCAAATTTTAATTGGTCCATAAACAACCGTTTTAGGCGATAAAGTAATTGTTGAGGTGGTTAATTTGTTAGCAGAAATTGTCACAGTAAAACTTGTATCAGCATAATTATCATTTTTTACAACGATTGTATGAGTACCTACAGTAAGGTTCTTAACGGTATCTTCATTTGAGACTTTAAATTGAGTATCAGCGTCAACAAAAAATTGCGCGTAGGAAGGAGCTGTTTCAAGGTAGAAAGTACCATATTCTGTAGCCGAGGTTACTGGGTCAGTTGTTGAATCAGTACACGAGGCAATAAAGAAAATAATAGGAAGAAAGATTAAAAGAGCTAGATATTTTTTCATTGTTTTCCCTTTGAAGTTATTTTTTAGTTAAAGTGAATTTACTTGATGACTTATCAACTTTTTCCGTAAATGTACCAGAAATTTTTTTCCCATCAGCAGAAAGTTTCGCAGAATATGTACCAGCATATCTGTTGTGTTGGGTATCGTTCATTGAGAGAGTAAGTTTTTCCGGGCTAAATTTACCTGAAACAGTCTGCTTTCTTATTTCACGGTAATTAATTGTAATTGAGCCTGAGAATGTAGAATCGGTTTGATCGGTGATTTTTAGGGTTGTAGCACGTGAATCAAGGGTACCGGTGTAAGTCCCTTTTAAATCAAGGACGGCTTTTTTTTCTTCAACCGGTTCAGGAGTTGTATCTACAGCGGTCTTTACAGTTTCGGCGGCTTGCTCTTCTTGTTTAGGCGCTTCTTGTTTTCCGCATCCTGCAAAAAAAGAAAAAGTTAGAACTGTAAGAATTAGTACTAATCCGGAATAGGGGTTATTTTTTTTTGTGAACATCATACCTCCTGGTATATTGTTAGTTATTTGATATACAAATATAAAGAAAAATTTATGGTTGCATAGTGATAAAAATAAAGAGGCTTTAAATAATTCAGTAAGTTATTTTACGCATGAAATCCTAAATCTTGCATGCAGTCTTGATCTTGCTTGGTTTTCAATTCGATTAAGAGCATGATTACGATCAAGAGCAAGAAGCGTAGCGTAATGTGAGTCAGTAAATTATTCGAACCAGGAAAGCACTTCATATGAGGCACTTTTAGGAAAGGATGGCGGAACTTGAGTCATGAATCTTTCATCAAAACGAATGTATGAATTATAACCGTTGGTAATTTGTCCTGTATAAGGATTAAAGACCCCGGTGGCTTGTGCCTGGTATTCAATAAGTCCGCCGGTCAACCGAATAGTGCCGCTATAAGGGATTGTACTGTAGTGCTCAGCCTTTAAACCGCCCTTTAAAGAAAATATGGAAGCGTTAATAATTATATCGCTTTTGTTTGGCACATTATCAGAAACTATTACATTATTGGTTGCCACTATTCCGAGCATATCAGTGCAAGTTGGGTTAGTTGGATCTGTATCATAAACGATATTATCATCTAAATAAATGTTTCCGTTTGAGGTGCCTGAACTGAGGGTTGCGCCAAGTGTTATTTTCCCCTTTACAGTTCCTTTTATGTGAAGGTTTCCTTTGTCAACCGAAATGACGCCGTTTGGAGCAAAGGTTGAAAGCATCTCATTTTCCCAGCTACCCGAACTCCCAACTTTATAATCAACGGAGCCATTCGAATTGAAAGTAAGCCAAACATCTGTACTGGAAAAAAATTTTCCACCCGATTCAGCATCCGCAGAAACCGTATTGATTGTTGACGGCAAGGGTAAGTTTATCCCGCTTTCATAGCCGCCCAGGAATTGAGGATCGGTTGAAGAATCGAGTTTTTTTAGTCCATTTTTTGTAGTGACTTTTCCAGTGAACACAGGTCTTCCCCAAACATTTAATTTTCCTTGCACGTGCATTGGACCAGAGACGGTGTCTCCCGTAACATAATAAAGATTGCCCGGCATTATTGCTCCATAGTAACCAAACCGTGCAAAACTTGAAGGCTGTAAGATTACTTCGACGGTTTTTGTTAGTCCACTGTAACTACCCGTTGCAATTATTTTTTTTCGGTTGGAAGCTAAACTAACAATCGAAGCGCTGAACGTTCCACCATTAAACGAAACATTGGAGTAACCTGTTGTCCAGGTCGGAGATAAGAAAAATTGATTGCAAGCTAAGTTTGCGGCGCTTGAGGCAATGTTCTCCGCCATGGTATTGGTATAATACTGACTGTAAACATCAACGGAATTTGAACTAAAAGTAAAAAGATTTTGCGTGTACATAAGCAAAATTCCGCTAAAGCCAAGCACTAAAAAGACTGACGCTCTGCCAAACATAATTTCACCTTACCTGCTTTTTAAATTTTTTGAAGCTAATCTAACTTGCCGCCAATAAGCATTGGAATAATTTTGATTGTAAGCCGCTGCATTTTCAACTTTTACAGAAAGCTCCATTGTTTGTATTTCTCCCGGAGTGGCAACCGGGGCATTTATCGTATCACCTAAAGCATCGGAATAAACGAGACGAAACTCAGTTACTACACCGGTCACGGATTTATCCAGGCTATTATTGTTTATGATGCGATAAAGTGGAACATCCCTCGGGTTTGTTGTCCCGGGTAAATCGCTTGGAATTCCGATTCGATATTCAACAGTATCAAGTTTTCCGGTTTTATGTAAATCGGTTACAAAAGTTATTGAATTAGAATCTGCACTTAAAATAGTTTTATTTGGAGGAATTAGATTGTCGGGATCAGCGCAATACCCGATTCGCCGCAAATCTCCTTCAACAATTAAAATAATATCAACAAGATCCCGCTGCAAGATAAAATCGGCATTGTAATAAAAATAACTTTGTACCGTATTGTCATTTATTGTGAAGAGCGAAAGAAGCAAAATTCCGCCAATGACCATCGCCCCGATAATATCTAAGATGGTAGTGTAACCCATAAGACTCCTCTACCTAAAATACCAATAACTAAATATCGTACTGATTTTAACAGTGTCTTGCATCGAAATGCTTGAAACTGATACAGTTAGTTTTTTATTAAAAGTTGGAGAATTAGAATCAACGTCCGGCGTTGTAGGAATTACATAACTAACTTTACACGAGATATGATAGTAAGCCGAAGCCAACTTTCTTTCATCATATTGGAAATTGTTATAGTCGTCGAAGTCATTAAATTCAGCGGGTTTATTCGAATGCTCAACTCCATCTACTCCTAAATTATTGATTGAAGTAAGAGCGTTTGTGTTTGTAATAGAGCTATCAATGGTTATTTCATCAAAAGAAAGTTTATTCGCATTTTCGATTATAGAGGTTGCTAATGAAATCGCCGCTAACCCAAATTTAGAATTTTGCATAGTTTCTTGCGTCTGCAGTACAGAGCTATTCATTCTAACAGAAAGAAGTGTCAGCATCATCATTGCCAGCAGCGTGAGCATTGTTTGTCCGGTATTCATAAAAACGATTCCCTTTCTATAAATAAAGTCAAATTACGTACCATATTAATTCAGGTATTAAAATATATTTCACACACTCTTTTTCAACAAATAAACGCACCCCTTAGCGCAATATCTTGAAAAAGTAAAGCGAAAGAAGAAAAATATCGGCAGTTCTTACAGGTAACATTTACAAAAGAGTATTTTTTACCATTGCTCTGTTCTAAGATTTTTAATCCAAAACGGAAGATTATGTTCACGTTTACAGGATGGCATCTTTATTGCTTTTATGAAATCGAAGTCAATTATCACTTAAAATAAGGAGTTACTTAAAATGGGACAACAACAGTTATTACTCATCGTTCTTGGTGTTATTATCGTTGGAATTGCAATTGTCGTCGGTATCAATCTCTTTAGCGCAAGTTCACTTGAAGCTAATAGAGATGGAGTTGTGGCAGACAATATGAATCTTGCCGCTCTTGCACAACAATTTTACAAAAAACCAACTGAATTAGGCGGCGGAAACAACACCTTTACCGGATTCACTATTCCGACCAACCTTGCTTCAACGGCAAACGGTGCTTATACAGCAGTAGTTGCTGCGCAAAGTGTAGTTATTACCGGAAAAGGCGTTGTAAAAAATTCAGCCGGAAAAGCATATTGGGGAGTTACTACAGTTACGCCAAGTGCAATTACTACGGCGGTACCAACGCTGCATTAATTTATTCACACCATGTTATGAAGGAACTGAACTTTTCGGTTCCTTCATTTTTTTTTATTTCTCCGACA
>MNVA01000149.1 GCA_001871325.1 Ignavibacteria bacterium CG1_02_37_35 | reverse complement strand
TTGTCTTTGATGTCGTAACCGGCGGCAAAAATATGGGCGGTGTCAATACAGACGCACATCCGGTCTTTCTCATCAACTAAATCAATTATTTTTTTAAGATGTTCAAAGGTATAACCGATTGCTGTGCCTTGTCCGGCGGTTGCCTCAAGCATGCTTTTAACTTTAAAATTTTTAGTTTTTTCGTGGGCAAGATTTAGCGATTCGGCAATCAATTTAATTCCTTCTTCTTCGCCCATTCCGCCATGTGCGCCGGGATGAAAATTGAGATATGGAATTCCGAGCATCTCGCAGCGTTCAAGTTCATCAACAAAAGCTTCGCGCGATTTTTCCAATAATTCCGGTTTTGACGAGCAAAGATTTATCAAATATGAGTCGTGCGAGACGACAACTTTTATTGAAGAACGGGAAAGTTTTTGTTTAAATTCATCCGCGTCGTTCTGCGTTAAGACTTTTCCTTTCCACTGATTATTATTCTTTGTGAAAATCTGAATAGCGGTAAAATTGAGTTTTTCAGCTAAAGTGATTGCTGCCGAAACTCCACCTTGCGTTGATGTATGGGCTCCGAGTAGATGAGTTGTCATGTTTGTGTTTCCTTTAGTGTCCATTATTCATTTTACAATAAACTTTTTGCATGATTGAATGACTGAATGACTGAAAATAATGAACGATTATATATTGTATTAAAACTTGATTCATACAACCATGCAAACATTCATCCATGCTTTAAAATATTGAGGCCATTAAAATATATTGATATTCTATTTATGTGTACCGTACTTCATAATATGTATTATTGCTTCTTCAATCGTTTGTTGTTTTATTCCGAACGATTGAAGTCTGTCCGTATTCATAGAAACATCGGCAACGGCTGGATAGTTCGGCAAATCGTTCAAAGATATTTTTTGCAGAAGATTTTTATCAAGCTTTGCGGTATCACATACTATCTCTCCAAGTTCAAAACGGGAAACGCGTTCCAATCCCCCGAAGTTGAGGGTTTCGGTTTTCAAATCTTTCTGAATTATTTCGCGGATAATTCGTGCAGCGTCATGCAATGCAAGCGGCGTTCTGTACTGATCTGTAAAGAGAGAAACTGATTTACCGCTTTTAAGTCTTTCATGCATTTCTTGAAAATGATTAGTCGCATGAGTAGCACTGAATCCATAGAGTAGTGCGGTTCTAAGAATAAGATAATTATTGAAGAGGTTCTTAATTTTTATTTCACCAAGCAATTTTGTTTCCGCATAGAGAGAAATGGGAATCAGTTTAGCGTCTTCTTTCAACATGGAACCGCGGTATCCGGCGTAAACCAAATCAGTTGAAAGATAAATAAGTTTGACTGAAAGTTTTTCACATAACTTTGCCAGATGCTCGGTTACTTTTACGTTAATAGCGTAAACATCTTTTGCCGGCAATTGCATTGCAGCATTTGGATTTGAAATTGCGGCGGCATGAACAACAACATTTGGATTAAACGATTCAAATAATTTTGTCAACAGATCAAAGTTGGTTAAATCAATTTTAGATGAATTAAATATTTCGCAATTCCCCGTGTGTTGATTGCACGTTGTTAAAATATTGAAATGGTTCGCCAATTCTTTGTTAAGAAATTGCCCAAGCAATCCGCTGCCGCCGGTAATTAATACTTTTAGAGAAGACATACCGGGTTCCAGTTTATTAAAGTCTCGTTACTCATCTTTATTCCATTTTGAAATTAGAAAATCATAGAAATAATTGATGAGAATTTAGAAAAAGAAATTGGATTTTATACCGAGGATAAAATAATTAATGGAATATTTTTGAAACTTTGTGTGTTGGTACGAAGAAATAAGTTTTATTGAAGAGGACACAGAATATTCAAGCTGTCCGAAATATAAAGAGGTTTGAGTATAATCCTGATTAAAAATAGTAAGTAAATCCGAGTCGAAATAGTAAGCTCTTTTCCCGATCATTCCACCGGCTTTTAGGAGTAATTGCGAGCTAAGCAAATAATGAAATTTCCCGTAGAGCGAATACAATTTCCTGCCGTCCGATATTTGCGAATAATTGGGCTTGATCGAAAGAAAAAGATCATTTGAAATTATTTTTTCAAAGCGCAAAGTTAGCTGCGAAGAATTTTGCTGGGTTAATCCGTTTATATTGAGATTACCTTTTGCGTGAAGATAGGTGTAAGAAAATCCTAAGTAATAAAGGTTCTTGTAATAGAAAAGATCGAGATTATAAAGATTAGTATAATCGCTGTAGGCATATGGATAAGGAGTGTAAGAATAGTCTCCTTTCAAATGTGCGTATGCAAGTTTTACTCCGAACGTAAAAAAGTTCAAATAATTACTCGCCAGGAATGTCTGTTGTACGTAATTCCAATCTTTTCCTGAGATCAGAAGGTTGTCGTAATTAACGGTCAAGAAATAATTTTTTGTTATGCCGGTGGTGTTATAAAATGCATATGACTTCGATAAGTCTTTGCTGGAATAATTCCCGTACGTAAAATAAAATGAAGGGCTGACTAAGGTGGAATCAGCCCACAAAACCGAAGATAAAAAGAAAAAAATAATTAAAGCGTTTTTCATTTAACTAACTCATATCCCTGAGAAGCGAGAGAGTCGTTTTGTGCAACCATCAAAGCGGAAGTAAAAAGTTCTTTCGCTTTTTGTTTCTCGCCTAAATAGTAGAGCGTCCAACCGAGTGATAAATTCGGCTCATACTCCGAAGGATACAGAATGAAAGCTTTCTCCAAATATTTTTTTGCTTGCTGGTAATCTCCGCTATTCAAGAATATTTGGCCAAGCCGTAAATTTGCCGTGTAATGATTCGCATCGAGTTTAAGGATTGAAGTATACGTTTGTTTAACAGCCTCCCAATCATTCAAACCGGAAAGCGGAAGGGTTAATCCAAGCATTGCTTCGATGCTGTTCTTATTGATTGCGAGTGCCTTTGTGTAATACGTTTTGGATTTCTGATAGTCTTTTTTATTATAATAAAGCCAGCCAAGCCGTGTGTTCAAAATGTAATTACCGGAGTTAGCATCATAAATTTTTTGAAGTTCTAAGATGGCATTATTGTAATCGCTTTTCTCTTCATACTTAATTGATCGGTTTGTTGAAGAAATTATATCATCCGATTTTTTTGATAGCGTTACAAATGCCAAACAGGAAAAAGTAATAAAGATTAAAAGTGCCGCGAATATTTTAGGTGATTTCATTGGTTCTCCTTATGAAACTAATGTTGCTGAAAAAACTTTTTTACTGTTGATTGAATAAACTATTTGCTCAAATCTTTTTTTGTCTGAAAAAGAAATGATGCCGGATAAATTTTTCTTGTAGAAAGAAAATGGTCCTTTCCCTCTTAAAGAAATATCGGAAAGTATTTGTTTAATGTGATCGTTTGCTTCATCCGTATGAAAAGTAAAAATACCGGGAGCAGATAGATAATTCCTAAAACTTAAAATCAGCTCCGACGCCATTCTTAGTGGTAATCCAAAAACCGAAGGAACCGCGAATTCATCCGACCAGAATAAATTATCTTTCAAGCATAGCGGGACTTGATAAGCAGATAAGTAAAAATAGTATAAAGCCGACTTTTTCGTTCCGGTATAATTTGTTATGTAAAAAACTTTTTCGGTTTGATAGAGAAAAGCGGAATCTCCGGTAGAAGATTGAATAAATAAATTATTATAGATATCAGCTTTTATTTCCCATGCTTCAAAAAACTCCTTTTTGCCAAATGAACATTTCCATTTGACGATATCTCCAAGTGCAAAAGTAAAACTGTTCTTCACAATCTCATTAATTTCAACATTCTGAACACTTTCATTTTCGTCGGGATAGTCGAAAGTCTTTAATACATATCCGGAAGGTGAATTGGAAATAAAATTAGACAGAGGAAACTTATATGTTTTCTCTCCAATTTTATCACTTAACTGAAATTGGAAATGAAGATGCGGATAAGGAGATCGACCGCTATTACCACATGTTGCAAGCAGTTCTCCTTTTTTGATTGAATCGCCGACTTTCACTTTAGCTGAGTTAGGTTCTAAATGCGACAAAGCGGAAAACAATCCATACTCGTGTGCAAGCACAATTGTGTTCCCCCAATTATGTTCAAGATTAACTTTGCCAATTAAATTGTTTTCAATAGTATCAACAACTTTTACCACTTCACCATCAAGCGGAGCAATGATTGGGAGATTGAAACAATAGTAATCGCTTGCTTCAGAACCTTTGCCTGAATATTGCGAATTATTTTTATCTGTAACCACAAAATCCCAAGCATATTTCCATTCATCCTTGTGAGTTATTTCTCCGTCAAATCCCTGGGAGATATACCACTCGCCAAAAAAGGGAAGCTCAGCAAAAACTCCTTTAAAATTTTCAAATCTTTTTCGTTTTGTCTGGTGATAATAAAAATTTTCTTCAGGTGATCCGGGAGTAAAATAAAGCAACACTAAATCGGATTGTTCCTGTCTGAATTTTAAACTATAAATTGTTGTAAGAACAATTAAGTTAAACGGCAAAACTAAAATCGGAAGAGAAGAATCTAAAAAGATTCTGTGAAAAAATCCGCTGAAAACAACCACCATTAGAGAAGAAAGGAGGATTAGATAAATACTTTTTTTAGAAAGAATGATAAGACTTCCGCCCAACGCTATGGCTGTTAGAAGCGAGTTGAATGCTATGATCATTGAAAGAGAACTTTCGAGTTCAGGAAGCAGCAGCCAAAGAAATAGTCTTGCCGATGCAAAGCTGATAAGCATAAACACAAAATGAACTCGAGAAAAGAAAAATATCGCGATTAATATAACTATACCGGCTGAGATGCTCGGCTGTAAAATTATCAAGGCAATCGATTTAAAGAAAAGAGAAACTTCATCCGGCATGAAGGAGAAAAAAGTTTTATCAATCAGAAAATGTGAGTTACCACTCATCGTAGAATAGTTTCCAAGAAATACTAAAAAAACATAAAGCGATAAAATGAAAGGAAGACTGAGTCCCGGCAAATTAAATGCGGTTGCAAAATAATGTTCCAAAACCGCGGTTATAAAAAACGTAATGATGATGAAAATAGGGATCAGCAAAAGGAGCTGCAAATTCAGCGCAAAAAAGTAAGTTGATGCGGCGCCAAGAAGAATTCCGTTGAATCCGTAAAATCCGTTTCTTATTTTTTCTTTATCAAACTTTAATGCGTAAGCAATTCCGTTTGAAAATGCAGCGCCGAATAATCCCATCAAACCGATTTCAGGCGAAAGAAGAGAAGCCGCTAAAATCGTGGCTCCAAACCATCTCCGGTTTGAGAAGAAAATTTGTGCGTAAGAGAAAAATATCCCGTCTAAAAATAATTTCATTAATGTTTGGTCTTACTTTGTTTAGAAGATTTTTTAAATTTCACCGGTAAAATTTCTCTATCCAAAAGATATTCAAGATTTTCTGATTTCCTGATCAATTCAACCGTTCCGTCTTCCATTATCATTACAACATTCGGACGCATCTGGATAAACTGCATCCATTGCGTCATATCATAAGCGCCAACATATTCAATTACCAACCGGTCTCCTTTATTTAACGGTGGAAGAACGATGCTTTCTCTTACACAGTCAATGTTCATGCAAAGCGGACCGTATAACGTAACGTCTTCCGAGTGCATACCGCTTTCTTGCGCCGGAGTAATTTTATGCTTATACCAAAAACTTGTGAACAAAATATTTACACCGGCATCAATAATAATTGCGCGGCGTTGATCCGCTAATCGTTTATTTGCAAGCACAGTCGAAAGTAAAAATCCCGCGTCATCAACTAAAGCGCGCCCTGTTTCTAAAATTAACAGCGGCAATTCTTCCGTTTTAAATGAAGCGCTAAAAATTCCGGAGGCAATTGCGTCTGCAAATTGTTCAAATGTTGGAACGATTTGTTCGGCAGGAAGATATTGCCCAAGTAGCGTATTGTGAGAAGCAAAACCGCCGCCTAAGTCAAGATACTCTATTGCAATTCCTAAATCCGTTTTAATTGATTTTGCAAGTAAAGAAAGTTTTTGAGCTGCTAATCTATAGGCTTCGGCGGACATCATGTATGTTCCGATGTGTGAATGAAGTCCGATTAGCTGTAAATTTTTATTGGAAGCGATGCGCTGAATTGCCTGCCATGCTTCACCGTTTTCAAGATTGAAACCAAAGCGATCCCATTTAGGATAAACGCCGACATCCATATTAATGCGGATGGCAACTTTAGCTTTTAGTTTTTCAGTTTCTGTAATCTTCTTGATTTCATACAATTCATCAAAGTGATCGATATGGATTTTTGCAGTATCTTTTATTGCATGTAACAAAGCTTCGCTGCTTTTATCTGGACCATTAAAAATAATATGCTCTCCTTTTACTCCCAACTTTTTAGCTTTTTCATATTCAAAAGAAGAGACCACTTCAGCCCATGAATTTTCCTGATGAAAAACAGAGCAAACAGCATCTAAATAATTTGTTTTGTAAGACCAAGCGAATTGAACTTTGGGATAGCGGTTCTTAAAAATTCTGTTTGCATTTTGCTGATTATTCCTGATCTGTTTTTCGGACATAACAAAAAGCGGCGAGCCGAATTTTTCAGTTAACTCTTTAACGGCAATACCGTCAAGATGTGTTTTTGGCGGAGTCATCTGCCGTCCACCGTACTTATTCATCAAGCCGGAATAGTGTTTTGAAATTACCGGACGCTCATATCTTTTTTTTGTCATTACCATTCTCCCAAAGTTGCAATCGTTTCAAATTTTTTAATGTCTGTAATTAAGTCCCATGAACAACGGACGAAAATCTTTCCGATTTCATAAGTAGTGAAAGGTTTTACTTTTTTTCCGAAAGCAAGTTTTACCAATGCTGCCGGAAGATTTTGTCCGGCTTGAGGAGCCAGGTAAACCCAAGCAGGCAAACGCGGATTGATTTCCAGAAGATAAAACTCACCCGTCTCTTTCGATTTCATAAATTCCAACTCAAGCCCGCTGCACCATTTTGTTTTTTCAATAATTTGATGAGCCATATCAATTAACGTATTTTCTTTTATAGTGATCCCTGCCCAGCCTTTGCCTTTATCAGTTATATAAAGTTTTCGCATAGCTACGGCTCCGGTTGTTCCTCCGTTGCCATCGCCTAAAGCAACAACATTATATTCATCGCCTTTAATGTATTCCTGGATGATAATTGGATAACCCCATTTTGATTTTAGTTTGTTAAAATATGGAAGCACTTCTTCAAAACTTTGCGCGATGTATGCCTCGTAGAAAATTCCTTTTACAACAACGGGGAACTTGAATTGTTTCTCAATTTTTTCAAGATCTCTTTGCGATTGGATTAAAATGTTTTTCGGAACATTAATATTATTCGCTTTGCAGAAATCGAACAATTTATCTTTCCCTCTGATGTTTAGTTGTTCAAGCGTTGGAAGAAAAGTACGGATACCAAGCGCTTCTAATTTCGGCTGAAGTTTTACAAATCCGTAGAGTTCAGAATCCAATGTTGGAATTATAAGATCCAATTTTTCTTTTTTGTGGATATATGAAATGCGTTCCATCAAATTATCTAATCCGCTTGAGGGATAAGGAATGAGATAATAATTATCAACCATGTCATCCATGTAAATTCCGGGTTCAAGTGAATCGTAAATCAGTCCGGTAATTTTCCCGGAAAACTTTTTTTGTTCTTTTAAACTGCGGATTACAGGAATTCCGGGACCCGGATTATCAGTAGCGTTTAAGCCCGTTACAGCAATGTTCATTTTACCTCAATGAGCGAAAAATTTTTCAATTGATTGATGAAATCTTCATAATCTTTTTCGAGTAAACCCGCTTCGATATCAAATTCATTTACCAGTTGAGAGAATATCTCATCCTTCTCTTTTTTTTGTTGAAGAAGTTTGATGATCGTTTTCCCGGTTTCGTTTACGGTAAACGTTTCGCCCGTTGAAGCGTGAAAGAGGAAGCCGCTGTCACTTACGGCTAAATTTTCTTGAAGATGGTAATTAGTCATGCTGTTCCTTGGTTTAACGTAATAAAATCATTTTTTTTGCTTGAGTGAAGGAGCCGCTTCGCATTTCGTAAAAGTAAATTCCTGTTGGCTGCTGTTCCCCAAATTCATTTTTCCCGTTCCAGACAACTTCATGATCGCCCTTTTGAAATTCTTTTGTTAGTAGTGTTTTAACCAATTCACCCTGGATATTAAAAATTTTAATTGAAACGTTCTGACGTTCAGTAATGGTAAAAGTAATTTTTGTTTCGGGATTGAATGGATTCGGAAAATTTTGTGCTAATGAAAATTTCGCCGGTTGTTCCATGCTCTGTACACCCGTTATTCCGGTGTTATAAATTTCATAATAATATTTGTTCTGATAGGGAAATTCGTTTTTTGCAACAACACATTCGAGTAATCCATCGCCATTTAAATCCTTAAATGTTGGATAGGAATAGGAATAATCGGGAGATTTTTTCTGAAAAACGATATTTCCGGTTGTTATATCAATTATCTTAAATGATTGAAGATAGCCGCTCGCGTCATCGTAAGAAATAGTGTAAAATTCAACTTTACCGTCACCCGTCAAATCATATCCGAGTGAATAAAATTGGTAGCCCGCCGCTTTTTCGCCTGCTGTAAAATTGTAAGTGTATTCCGGCGTTATTGAAAATCCGGTTGAACAAACATGAAAGCTGACCGAATCGGTAGTATACAATCTTGAAAGCCAAATATCTCCCGATTTCTCAAAGCTGAACCATCCGGATGCAAAAGTTCCGTCTATCGATCCCGAACTCCAAATGTTTTGCCACTGAGCGGGAACTTTGTTTACCAGAATAAATATAAACAACAAAAGGAATAATTTCTTTTTCATTTTTACTTTCTATTTTTCGCTTTAATTAACAAATATCGTACCAATCGAAGAAGTTAAATTATCGCCCGATTTCTTAATGCAAATGCCTGATTGGATATGTTTACCTGCCTGAATTTTGTAATTCAGGTCAAAAGAAACAACTTTAGGCGCGCTTACTAGATTTCTCTTAGAAAAATTTGCTATTGCATCTCTTAAATCCTTAGAATGAGATTACAAAAAAAGTTTTAGTGAATTATAACAAATATTTTATACCTTCAAATCATATCCTTCTGATTTAGCAACGTAAGCGGCGCAAGTAATATCGCCTATAACATTGGGAACTGTTCTGCACATATCAAGCACTCTATCTATTCCAAGAATAATAGCGATTCCTTCAGCCGGAATATTTACCATCGTCAAAACCATTATTAAGAGTGGAATTGATCCGGAGGGAACTCCTGCTGTGCCGATAGCAATTAACACGCTCATAAGCACCACAATCAATTGCGTACCGATCGAGAGATTAATACCAAAAACTTGAGCTAAAAACAATACGGTTACCCCCTCAAACAGTGCGGTCCCATTCATGTTCATTGTTGCGCCGAGTGGTAAAACAAATCCCGTTATGTGAGATGGGATTCCAAGATTGTTTTGAGAAACTGAAATTGTTGTCGGCAGCGTTGCACTGCTTGAACTTGTTGAAAAAGCAGTGAGTATAACGGTTTCAACTTTTCGAAAAAAAAGCAACGGATTGTACTTCGAAAATATTCTTATCAAGATGGGATAAACACCAAATAAATGGAGCGATAGTCCTAAGAGAACAGTTACAACATACATTCCTAAAGCAACTAAAAGATCAAAACCAAAACGGGAAGTGACGCTAAAGAGAAGCGCAAAAACTCCGTACGGCGCTAATTTCATCGCCATATTAATTATGACAAGTGTTATATCATTAATCCCCTCCAATAGATTCATTATTGGTTTTGCTTTTTCCTGGCTAATTAACGTTAACGCAATTCCGATCATTAGTGAAAAAAAGATTAACGCAAGCATATCTGGAATCGGTTTAGCAATTGCCGCGGCAGGGTTCCGCGGAATAACATTTACCAATGTTTGAATACCGAATTCTATTTTTTCAGATGATTCTTTCAGTTCAACTGCCTGTCCTTTGTAGGTGGCTAATAATTTGGTCTTTGTTTCCCCCGGTAAATAATCTCCCGGTCTTATAATATTTACCAAAATCAACCCGATCGTAACTGCGAAAGCTGTAACCAGAAAAAAATACATTATCGTTTTGAATCCGATACGTCCGAGTTTTTTAAGATCGCCGATTTGAGCTACACCAAGAGAAAGACTTGCAAACACAAGCGGAATCACCATCATAATCAAAAGATTTAAAAATATTTTTCCCAACGGATCTGAAATATATTTCTGAACGACTAACAAAAACGGAGTTGCCGGAAAATAGAGATTGCTCAAAACTCCGGCTATCGCACCCAGAATAAGTCCGGTGAAAATTTTGGAATGTCTGCTCATAATGAAGGTATCCTAAAATTTAATTGTATTTATAAATTAAAGAGATTTTAGAGAATTAGAAAGCATTACTACTGAAAAACTCCCAAAGTGTAAAGCGATTGTTTTCAATAAGGTAAAAAGTTAAAAATTCCTTAGCTTTGAAAAACTTCTTTCCAATTTTGTTTACTAAAAGATGATATGCTATGAGCTTCAATAAAAAAGAAATGCTTTCTAAAATCAAAAAGATTAAAATCCTTTTAACCGATATTGACGGCGTACTTACTGACGGCGGAATGTATTACACCGAAGACGGAATGGTGATGAAGAAATTTTTCGTTAAAGATGGAATGGGAGCCATGCTGCTAAAAAAAGCCGGCTTTCTAACTGGAGCAATTTCTACTGATGTTTCTTTGATAAACAGAACTCGTGCTGAACGGTTAAAGATGGATTTTGTTTTTCTTGGCGTTTGGGAGAAAGAGAAAACACTTGATGAAATTTGCGAACAGACAAAACTGTTGCCCGAAAATGTTGCATTTATTGGTGATGATGTTAATGATTTGCTAATTCTGCAAAAAGTTGGCTTTGCAGCTTGTCCCGTTGATGCAGTTGATGAAGTAAAAAAGAGCGTTCACTATAAATGCAAAAACAAAGGCGGTAAAGGGGCTTACCGCGAAGTTGCCGATTTAATTCTAAAATATCACCATCGCAATTCCAATGAAAAAAATAATTAGCAAAATATTGTTTGTAATGTTGATGACCACACTGATTTCTGCACAGAATATCCCGGAGGAAATTCAAAAAGCAATCGACTCCGGGGAATACACAAGAGCGCAGAAAATGATTTCCGAATATGTTAGTGACAACAAACTGCCCGATAGCGAAAAGGAAGCGCTGTTGTTTGAATCCGAACGGCTTGAGCGGATAAGGAAAGATTTCACAAAAAACCGGGATCAAATTTTAACTGAACTTGAAAAAATGTTACCCGGATTTTCTTTTGGCGATCTTGAAAAATACGAAAGAGATAAATCGCTTGAGATGAAAATTATTGAGGGCAAAAAAAAATATTTCAAAAACGCTGCCGCTAATCTTTTTCGAACTAACAAGCAAATGAAGAAGCTAAAAGATGAAAGACTCGATCAACCCACAGATCGGTTAAAAGATTTCAAAAAAGCAATTGTTCCGAAAATTATTGCTGAAAGCAAAGCTGCAGAAAAGAAACTCGTTTACGAAGAAAACTTTAAAATCATTTATACACTCACAGTAAAACCAAACGCGGTTCCGGCAGGAGAAATTGTTAAATGCTGGCTTCCGTATCCGAAAGAAAATCATTCTCGCCAACAAAGGTTGAAGTTGCTTAGCACAAGTGAAGAAAAATATATCATCGCACCAGATTCTGTTTTGCAGCGAACCATTTATATGAAGAAGAAAGTTAAAAAAGATTCGGCAACAAAATTTACTTTTGAATATGAGTTCACCGCTTTCGCAGAATACAATGATATTTTCTCAAAAGGAATTATTCCCACCGTTGATGCAAAGTTGAGTGAATATGTAAAGGAACGACCGCCGCATATTGTTTTTACTGATGAAATTAAAGCGTTGTCTGCAAAAATTATTGGAGATGAAACCAATCCGCTTGAAAAAGTTAAAAAAATATTTACCTGGATACACGACAATATTCCCTGGGCAAGCGCTCTTGAATATTCAACCATTCAAAATATCTCTGCATATTGTTTGGAGAATCTCCACGGCGATTGCGGAATTAAAACGCTTTTGTTTATGACACTCTGCCGTTACAACGGCATTCCCGCAAAATGGCAAAGCGGCTGGATGCTGCATCCGGTGGAAGTTAATCTACACGATTGGTGCGAGATTTATGTTCAGCCGTTTGGTTGGGTTCCGGTTGATCAATCATTCGGTTTAATAAATTCAGAAAACGAAAAAGAGAAATATTTTTATATCGGCAACACCGATCCATATCACCTAATTATTAATGACGATTATTCGCGACCGCTTTTTCCGGTAAAAATTTTCCCACGTAGCGAAACGGTTGATTTTCAACGGGGAGAGGTTGAATGGAAAGGCGGAAATCTCTATTTTGACCAATGGAATTATCATTTAGATGTAAGTTATTCAAAAGGAAAAGAGAATGAAAAATAAAATCTTTTTTATAGTTGCGGCTTCAATTTTATCGCTTTTTTTGTCCTACAATATTATGGCGCAGGAAAAAACTTATTTTGATTCTCCGTTTGGAGTTGGCGGCGGATTTATTGCTTCATGGACATTTCCAAACATTCAGCCGGTTAATGATCAGTTGAAAGCATTCGGAACTCCGGAACTTGGAAAATCGGGATACTTTTCTTCCGGCGGCGCCGGATTTGTGTATATCGGTTTTGTCCCCGGTTTACGCATTGGCGGAATTGGTTTTGGCGGCGCAACGACTGAGTCAAAAATGTCAAATAGTTTTGAACGTCAGGCAAAACTTACTTCTGCTTTTGGAGGTGTTTCTGTTGAATACACGCTCCCGATTGTTCGTCGTGTCGGTATTTCAATCGGTTTGATACTTGGCGGTGGAAACACAACCCTTGAATTTTACAGATACAAAGATTCTTATTCATGGGATCAATTGTGGAGTGAGATAAAAGATTCCACTTCAACAACCAACTTCGGAAGAAAACTTTCTAACGATTATTTTGTTGTGGCTCCAACCGTTAATATCGATATTCCTTTTTACCGGTTAGTTGCAGTTAGGCTTGGGGCAACTTACGCGATGCACTTTGGAAATAATTGGAAGTTGGACAATGAACAGGATGTGTACAACGTTCCGACCGCAACTGCTAAGGGTCAACTTTATCTTAATGCGGGAATCTTTTTCGGATTTTTTTCTTATTAACGAAGGGTTTACATGAAGAACATTTTAGTTACAGGTGGAGCCGGATTCATTGGAAGCAACTTTATCAATCATATCCTTAAAGAACGTGATGATTATTTTATAATCAACCTTGACAAACTTACGTATGCGGGGAATCTCGAAAACTTAGTTGAATCGGAAAACCATAAGCATTACCGGTTTGTCAAAGGGGATATTTGCAACGCCGAATTGGTGAACTATCTTTTTGAAAAATATAAAATAAAACATGTTATTAATTTTGCGGCTGAATCTCACGTTGATAGAAGCATTCTCGGTTCAGCGATTTTCTACCAAACAAATGTTATCGGTACAAATGTTTTGCTTGAAACCGCACGCAGAAATGAAGTGGAAAAATTTCTTCAAGTTTCTACCGATGAAGTTTACGGCAGTCTTGGCGCTAAAGGACTTTTTACGGAAACAACCCCGCTTTCTCCGAACAGTCCTTATTCATCAAGTAAAGCCGGAGCCGATATGATGGCTTTAGCCTTTTATCATACGTATGGAATGCCGATCGTACTTACGCGCTGTTCAAATAATTACGGACCATTTCAATTCCCCGAAAAACTTATTCCGCTGATGATCATCAATTCTTTAAATGATAAAAAACTTCCCGTTTATGGCGATGGAATGAATGTTCGCGATTGGATTTATGTAATAGACCATAACCGGGCAATAGATTTGGTTTTTGAAAAGGGAAGAACCGGAGAAGTTTATAACATCGGGGCAAGCAACGAAATGCCGAACATTAAAATTATTCAGTTAATTTTGCAGCATTTGAAAAAGTCCGATAGTTTAATTGAATATGTAAAAGACCGGCTTGGACATGATAGACGTTACGCGATCGATTCAACAAAAATACAAACCGAACTCGGCTGGAAACCTAAATTCACTTTTGAAGAAGCCATCCAGTTTACGATCGATTGGTATCTCCAAAACGAACAATGGTGGAAACGCATTATCTCCGGTGATTATCTGAAGTATTACGAACGGCAATACTTGGGGAGATAGGTATTTTACGCTTCTCCCTTTGGGAAAAAGCTAAAGAGAAAAACTAATAATGAATATCGAACTTCCGGATTAGACCAGCGAACGGTGAATTTACCCTTCAATTTTTTCTTTACCGCAGTTCAACTTTTTAAAGGAATTTCTTCAGTATAAAAGAATCCCCGCATAAAAAAAACCTGTCCGTTTTTAGGGAACAGGTTTTTAAGTTTATCTCAAGAAGGCACTATTTTAACAGCAACATCTTTTTCGTTTGGACAAAGTTCCCGGCTTTTAGCTGGTAAAAATAAATTCCGGAACCTAATTCTTTATCTTTCAATTTAAAGGTTACATTCTTGATTCCCGCCGTTTGTAGCTCATTAACCAAAGTTGCAACTTCATTTCCAATAACGTCATACACTTTCAAGCTAACGAAACTATTTTCAGGTAACTGATAGCTAATAACCGTTGAAGGATTAAACGGATTGGGATAGTTATTAAACAGCGCATAAGAACTTGATTTCATTGGTTCCGGCTGTACTGCGGTGATTGAATCCGGTGAAAAAGTTAAACCGAAAACACCTCTATAATTAGTTGTTCCAACTGTAGAGGCAGCACCGGAGGATTTGTCAATCTTAATAAATGAGCTAACAACATTTTCTTCGCCATAAACTCCATAGAGATTTCCGTTGTCGTCAAACGCTAAGGCTCTTATGATACTGTTTCCAATTCCTGCATTACCTACAAAAATTGTATCTCCGGTCTCTTTATTTATTTTGTAGAGTCTGTCGTTGTTGGTTGTCGCATCAATTGAAACCCAAACATCTTCTGTAGTAGGCTGTAAGGCTAATGCCGCGACCTTTATTTTCGACGTTACTAAATATGTAGTGTCACCCGATGCAAGATCAAATTTATATACCCGTTGCGTAGATGCAACTCCGATAAGATTACCGGATATGTCAAACGCCATGGCGGATAGTTAACAGGAGCTTTAAATTGGTAAAGTCCCTGCCCGTTTTCGCCATCAACTTTAACTATAGACGTCGGTAAGCCAAGCGAATAATTAAACCCAAAAAGTTCCCCGGTGTTCGGGTTAAGAGAAATACTTTTGATCGTGGTAAAGCCTGTCGGTCTAACATCAGCGCCTTCACCTGTTTGCGTATTAAGTTTAATGACTCTTCCGGTACTTCCTGACCCTCTTCCTGTAGAAGCATAAAGCGTTCCTTTAACGGCTTTATTTAGCAGGACATAATTAACGGTAAAAGGAATTGTTAGATTAGCATTTTTATAATCATTTGAGATGATCGTTATTCCGCCGTTGTAAAAACCGGGTGAGAGAACCGCTCCATTCACCGTAACATCAACACTTTTAGAGGCATTCAACGTAGTTAGTTCTCCACTTCGAACGGAAGTATAAATTGAAGTTTAGCCGGGGAGAGTAGCTATTTCAAAATCATCTACAAAAAATCCCTGATGAACAACCAACTCATCACTGTTAAATTGGAAAGCGAATTGAACAGAATCAGCATTACCGGACAAATCCGGGAACTGAAGCAAAACAGTTTCCCAAACGGTTGATTGTTCTTTTAGAATTCCTTTATTTGAAGAGGCTAATTCTTGCCATGTCTTTCCATTATTAAGTGAGACACTGAAATAAACAAAATCAAACCCTACTTCGGATTTGTTGAAATAATTGAACGAAATGGAAACTACATCATGTGGCAGGACTTTAGAAAAATCAAATTTTGGGGTGAAGAAAGTTCCTGTTTTCAAACTATCATCAGTCGGAATTCCATTTACTTCTTTACCAAAATGAACCACTTTGGGTTTAGAGTGACCGTCTAGGGTGGCTGGACCAAGAACAGTTCTCTGCCAACCATGTGGCGCATCGCTTACTTGAGTGAATCCACCGGACCCTGATTCAAAATCATTTGTATAAAGAATGGTTGCATTTGAAGCAGCACTTCCATAGAATTGTTCAAGATTAGAGCCCTTGTATTCTGACTTCAAAAGACCTGTAGGTTTATTACTTTTGCAGAGAGAGCGGTAAGAATTCTATATTTAAGCGGAATATTGCCGAGGTTGCTCAGCGTAATAGTTTTTGTTTTTGATCCGATTTCCTCTTTAGCGGCAAAAGAGAAATTCGCTAAAATATTAGGAGAAGAGTTAAGTTTAGGAGCCAAAGCGCCGCCGGTGTTATGTTCAAAAGGAATATCAACAACTAATTTGTTCGCATCGTTCGTATGGATTCTTATAATTCCCAAAAACGAACCCGGTTTGATTGCGTTTGCAACGGTTAAAGTTACTGCGCCAGACTTGTCCGGCTGCAATGGTTCCTGCATTTCCGCTAAACGTAATAGAAGCATCTGTGGGTTGAACATCATTTAAAATAAATTCAAATTCATAAACGAGAGGATTATCTAAACTTAAATTGGTAAACTGTAATTGAATTTGTTTCTGAGTATTCATTTCTACATTTCCGAATTTTAATGTGTCGGTTCTGTTATCCAAATCTAAGGTATCAAGCGCGTTTACTATTCGCATTGAGGCATATTTGAAATCATAATCGATGCCATTAACTTCAAGCATTCTTAAATCTTGATTATTGATCTGTAATCTTGTACCTGCAGCCAAAGTTGGGTCCATAATACCTATCCATCTATTTGCACCCAAGGATGGTGGACGAAGATCATCATCACGCCAGTGCGAGGATTGCTGTCCATCTCCATTTAATCTTGCACCCGTTGCAGTTGAAAGCTCAACCTCTGCTAGACCATCGAAGAAAACATGAGTACTGTACAAATATGTTTTGCCTCCTTCAGTAGCCCAAGTTACAGAATTTACTGGTCCGGCTGTAGTAACTCTTGGTGCAGTTGAAAATTCCACTAAACTTCCCGGTTCAACTGCGTCGGGACGAACGCGGAACAGATCCCACGGATAATAAAGGTCTTCTAATCCTGTATGGTTTGAGAAACCGTCGGCGGTTACAAAGCCCAAAGTATGCCCTATATCATGAGTACAAACGGCATCAAATGGATCGGCGCTAATATTTGCATCAACAAAGCCAAGCGCCTGCAAATTTATTAATGTTCCACTTCTTCTTGATAAGTTTGCAGGAGCTGTAGATGGAGTTGGATTAGGAACTGCATTATAAAGATCAACTAACTGGGTGTTTCCCGGTTTTAAGTCTTTAAACTTTTGAATAAAATCCGGTACAAGTGCATTTACATTAGGAGATTTAAAAGCGTAGTAAGCGGTTGTTGAAGTAGAACCCAAAACACCGGCGCTGAATGCAGCACCAAATCTGGTTGATCCATAATCCACATCAAGAACAGTTGTCATCGGGGTAGTAAGTACTCGTTCCCATCTTGCGGCAGCTCTTCTAAATGCTAAAATGGCATCAGGGTACTGCATCAATTGATCGGTCGCTCAATTGAACTGTTTAGTGTTGTCTGATCATTTACAACCTCATCGCAATTAACTGCTCCGTTCTTATCAACTTTATTGATGAATACGGTCTCTTTTTCAAAGCGTTAATATTTGGCTAAGCTTCCATTCTGCGCAAGAA
>MNVA01000065.1 GCA_001871325.1 Ignavibacteria bacterium CG1_02_37_35 | reverse complement strand
TTGTAAGCAATACAAAAGAAGTTTTGAATCTGCGGATTCCAAAAACGCTTTCTTTCTGCTTTCGAATTCGGAAGGAGTTAAAGAGTTTTTTCGCGCACCATAACAAAATTCATTTTCTACCCGGTTAAAATATTTTTTATCCGGTAGTAAGTCATCGGTTTTGGTTCTAAGTTTTTTGTCATTTAAAAAATCTAATCTCTCTACAATTATTCCGCAGACAACTAATTTTGATTCTTTATACACGGTCTCCAGAATAACTATTTCTTTTGCTATGATCCTTTGTTTGAAATAATTGAGTAATTTGTCTTGATTGTCGAATGGTAAATAATACCGCACTAATGATAACAACGAACTGGTATCGAGCAGTACTATCATTGCAGGTATGCCGCCATATTTTGGGGTTTTATCTCTAATCTTCTGCAAAATTCTACTTCGTTTATTACCCCTTCTAAAAACGCTAATTGAATCGTTTTAATAAGTAAAGGCGATTTTATCGGCTTTGGCGCCCTTCCCTCAATCTTAATTCCCCTTGCTTTGTCCAATTCTCTTTTTTTCTTTTCGGCTAATTCCCGTTCCCATGCTTTACTTTCTTCATCCTGCTTTATAACGCTATAATCTTTGGGAGATAACTTTCGCATGATAAGTAACCTTGTATAAAGAGCTAATCTGCTAAGATGAGTTTCATTCTTAATCGTATCGATTAGCTCATGAGCATAGTCGTTCTCTCTATTTGCAGCGGTAATTTTTTGTAATGAATTATCAAATTCTCCGATTAAAAAATAATAAGCAAAATCATTACACCATCTTTCAATAGAATTTGGCGATTCGGTAATTATAGATTGGTATTCGAGTTTTTCAATTTCTTCTTCTTCCAGTAGATAATGTCCAAGCTCGTGTGCAAGCGTAAATATTTCTCTTCTAAAAGACTTTTGCTGTCTTTTTAATACTATTACATTGGGAGAGAGATAAAATCCATCAATATTTGCTTTTTCTATTTTATTCCATGTCTCTACAAATTCAAAAACAAGAATATTGTGTTCGGCTAATTTGCTTATCAGCGCTTTTAAGAATTCCTTCATATTGCTGTTAAACGCCGGATAAAGGTATTCCCTAACTAACGCTGCCGCTTCGCCGGGTATGTCGTTAGTGGTAAAGACCGGTAATTTTCTTGCCGTATTAAGTTCTGATAATTTGGAAATGGCGGAAAGCGATATTTTTTCTTCTTCAAAAAAATTTACAATTTTCCGCGCACCCAAATTTAGATCGGTATTGAAGTTTTGTTTCCTAAAAAAAATACTTGCCTCTTTAGATTCTACAGAATCCAGAGGGTCTAAATAATAGTGAAGTCCTTTATTAAATATTTTATCAATTTTCTTTAAGTCGCTCAATTTTATTTTATTAGTGAAAATTTCCTCGCGCAAAATTTTATTTTTCAACCCATCGCTAATTCGTAAAAGCAGTTCTTCCTCCTTTAGGTTAAACAGCCTTAAAAGGTATTGCAATCTCGATATGTTTATTTCAATGGTGTTCAAGGTAATACAAATTTGATTTTGGGATTAAGTGCTGTTGCACAATGCTTTTTTACTCTATGGTTAAATCTATTTATAAATTACTAAAATTCCTATTAAAGTCTTTTTCAAGTTTTGATCTTTAACTCTGGTGCGAATTACACTAATTTTCACTAATTAATTTCGTGCTAATTCGTGCAATTCGTGTCTATGTTATTGCCTCTTTCTTTTTATTTTACTTCGGCTGTTAGGTCGTTGTCGGTTGTTCCTCCAGCGTATTTCCTCAATCTTTTTTCGCCGAGGTTCTTAATTACTATTCCGGCAAAGCATTAGTTATAAAAACCCGGTGGTGTTCCTTTATAAATTCTCTTTTCAACTTTTTAAAAGTTATTGTTTATATTTCTATCAACAAAGGAATAATTTATAGACGAATTTATATGCCATTAATCAAAAAATCTTTTCATCTTTTCATCTTTTCTTTTTTGCTTTTGAACATCACTGTCTTTGCACAAAAAGAACCAACAAGCGAAGACCTCTTTCTTCAAGCCCGAACTACTGCTTTCGATAAAAAAGATTATGTAAAAGCAAGAGAGTTATGTAGAGAAGCGTTAGTTAAAAGCCCAAACTACACCGACATTGAGGTATTCCTCGGCAGGCTTTACACGTGGGATCAACTCCGCGATTCTGCGCGAATAGTTTTAACAAATGCACTTGCTAAAAATCCCGAAAGTCTTGATGCTCACAATGCTCTCATCGATCTTGAATATTGGTCGGGGGATTCACCCAAAGCATTGGCGTATGCAAATTCAGCGCTAAGCTTAAGTCCCAAATCAGAAGAATTACTTTTAAAGAAAACAAAAATTCTTGTTGATCTTCAAAATTATGAAGAGGCTTATCGGACAATCGACACTTTACTTCATATAAATAGAAATAACACCGAAGCTTTCGTTTACGCGGAAAGAATAAAAGATTTAACGCGCATCAACACTATCGGCACAAGCTACGATTACGATCACTTCAGCAAAGTTTTTGATCCGTGGCATGCGGCGGCTATTTCTTATTCGCGGAAAACGGCGATCGGTTCAGTCATCGGAAGAATAAATTATGCGAATAGATTTTTAAAAGATGGAATGCAGTTTGAAGTAGATGCCTATCCCCGTTTTATGGATGGATTTTATTCCTACGTAAATTTCGGTTATTCCGGTTCAACCATTTTCCCCAAACTCCGGTTCGGATTATCGCTCTATTACAGTTTACCTTTAAGTTTTGAAATTGATGCCGGCATCCGCTATTTAAAATTCCCGTCATCAAAAACCAACATTTATACTTTTGCGCTTGGAAAATATTACAGCGCCTTTTGGTTTTCGTTCAGAACATTTATTATTCCAAACGGAAACCCGGCTTCTTATTCGTACACATTAATAACGCGCTACTATTTAACAGATGCCGATAATTATTTAGCTCTTTCGCTCGGCACAGGAATTTCTCCCGACGAAAGAAGTTTGAACAATCCAAATCTTTTAATCTCTAAAAAGATTGGGATGGATTACAATTTCAGAATTTCAAAACGGCAGACTCTTTCGCTAACCGCCGGGTATATTTATGAAGAATACTTTGCCAATTCATTCCGGAACAAGATCAATACCGGTATAGGGACACAATTGAGTTTTTAATATGCGGTACGGAAAAATACTCGGCTGGTTTCTTCTAATTATGCTTCTCCCTTTTCCATTGTGGATGTTCATCGCATGGCAGCTTTCTCCTTCGAAACCATTTCCCATTGTCATTATAGATAAGACTGTTTTAACCCGCGAAGGGAAAGAGCATGAGTCGTTTAATTGGATTTTAACAAATGAAAAATTTGTGAAGCAAAATGGAGATCTCTATTCAATACCAAAAGATTATTACGGCTTCTTCCCGAAAAACAATAAAAAATTTTCCGTTCAGGGATTAGAAAATTTTAATACCGAGCAAATAGACAGCCTTGCAAATGCTTCCCAAGCGGTTTATGTAACCGATACGTACGGAATTTTTTCAAGTGAATGGTATTCCCAAAAAGAACAATCCGAGCACAGCAGTTTGGTTTACGGCGGTATGTCAACCGTGGATTTAATGTTCCTGCAGAAAATGAAGGAGCAGAAAAAACTTATCATTACGGAATTTAATTCCATTGCATCGCCAACAACCGGTGCGGTGCGAGCAGAGTTTGAATCAATGTTCGGGCTGCACTGGACGGGATGGACGGGAAAATATTTCGAAAGCCTTGACACACTAATCAACAAAGAACTTCCGCGCTGGCTTATCCATGATTACAAAGTTCAGCATCAAAATTTATGGACATTTAAATACTCCGGTATTGCGTTCGTTCATTTTGACGGGCGGGTAGAAATATTAGAGAACAAAACTCACCTAAAGCAGGAGGTTCCTTTTCTCTTAACAAACGAAGCGAACCGGGAGCGTTTCGGCTTGCCGGCAAAATTAAAATATCCCTATTGGTTTGACGTAATGCTCACACAGCGAACGAATAATGTTCTTTCAGTTTACTCAATCTATACAAATGAAAAAGGAGATTCGCTGTTACATGTAATGGACATTCCAAAAACATTTCCTGCAGTAATTGAACACAAGGGAGATTATACTTTCTATTATTTTGCAGGAGATTTTTGCGATAACCCGGTTGAACAATTTGCGGCAAAAATAAAATGGATCCGTCTCTTTAAATGGTTTTTTTATAATGCGAAAGAAATTTCTGAGCGAAGAAGTTTTTTCTGGGAATATTACACGCCGCTTGTTACTAAAATTTTAAATATCCATTACAATTCCCTCCGTTAAATTACTTTTTTCTATTTCCTTACGGCACGGGATGTAAATCGAAGTACGGAATCAGGCAGCAAGGTGTTTGTCTGAAGCATTATTTTGTTCTTAAGTTTGAATTCGCTTAAATAATTTTGAAGGCGGCTTTGGACGACATCATTTTTTATTTTCACGAGAATAAAATTGTCATAGACTTCGAAAACTTCTTCATCCGCAAGAAAATATTTTTCGCTAAGATAGTCAGGAAGTTCGTTTTTATTTCTCATCAATGGAGTTGAGTGAATATTGCGAAAGTTGTTCGCCGTATCTACTCCGCTCCCAAGCCAGGTTACATACTTCGGAGTTTCAACTTTATAATTTTCACGTAAGAGAGCCATCAACGAAGGGAGAACATCAAAATGTGTTGAAACGGAGGAAAAAGATTCCCTTCTTTTTAGCAACGGAGAATAAATTAAGAACGGCACATGAAATCGGTCGAGCTTGGTTTTAATGGGTATTTCCGGCATCCGGTGATCGCCGGTGATAATAAAAATAGTATTCTTGAACTTGGGCCTTTTTCTAAACTCATCAAAAAAATATTTGAACGCGTCATCCGTGTACATCACCGTTGCATACATGTCAATATATTTTCCATATTCTTCTTTTTGCTGAAGAGAAAGAGTCATTGAGTGTAATTTTGCGCGTACTTTGTTTCTATAATATTCTTGCCCTTCAACTAAGAAGGGGTCATGCATCGAAAGCGTCAAAAAAATATCCACCCGTGGAGATTTGTTTTGTTGAGAGATAATTTCCAAACTGTGTTTGAATAATTCTTTATCGCCATATCCCCATGAAAATCCGTTAACACCGGCGGGCATTTTTTGATATCCGCCGCCGAAGTTTTTATCACTTAAAATAAAATCTATATTTTGCCTTTTGAAGAAAACATCCATGTTATCAAAATGTACATCTCCGCCATGGAAGAATGAAGTGCGATAACCCAACTGTTTTAGAAAAGAGATGAACGAAAAGTGCTGCGGCATTTTTTCTCCTAACTCTAAGAATCCTTTTTCGGCAAACGGAAGCGAACCAAAGAGAGAAGAAAAAACGGCAAAGGTTCTCCCGCTGGTACTGAGAAAATTTTTCCAGTTTAAGCTTTGCCCGGCAAGTGAATCTAAAAACGGTGTAAAACTGCCTTCAGACGCTCCTTCACCGCTGTAAGACCTGCCAAGGCTTTCCGTAATAATAAAAACAAAATTCGGAAGTTCATTTGAAGTTTGAAAGAAATTTCCGAGAACATTTTTACTGCTATCTATCCGCAAAAACGGATAGTTTTTGTCCACATAGGTAAACGTATTTTGTTGATCAAGATCGGCATCAATAAAATAATTTCCTGCAATTATTTCATCTTCTTCATTCAATACATAGGGAATTGTTTTTTCGCTGAAGAATTGAAGTTTGTTGATAACGGTATAAAACTCAAGATCGGTCTGATATTCCTTAGTGGTCGGAATAAAATCAGTATAAACAAAAAATGAGATGAAAATTATTACGAAGAAAAAAGAGACCAAGGACTTTGGCAAAGGAATTTTTCCGCTGTACCGGAAGACGAGAAGAACAAATAGAATCAATACAAGAACCGGCAGCAGCATAAGCAAATTAACTCCGCCGGAAGCTTGTACAGTGTGGACAATTTCTTCAACTGAATAACCAAACAAATCTGCACCGAGTGGGATTAACGATTTTGAATAATAAAAAATGAGCAGAAGATTACCGAGCAACAGTAAAGTAGAAATTGAAATAAAAATAATTTCGGCAATTTTAGATTTGTAAAAACTAATTAGAAAAAATGGAACTGCTGCATAACCGCAAATTTTAAGCAGAAAAATTATATCGTAGAATATTCCGGATGCCGCAAGTTCCAAACCATTAACCGGCAGATTTTGCAGATGAGAAATAAAAATGTACTCAAACACTCTTACCGCAAAAAAAAGAGATATTGATGAAATTGTGAGCTGGGAAAACCTCTTAGATGTTTCTTTCAAAAAAAAGAATAGGTCTTCCCTCGTTCTGTAAAACAGTCTGCTCATATAACTTTCGTTTTAATAAGAGAATCGTTTTGCGGCTTGTTCAAGAGTCGCTCCGCAAAGATACCAGGTGCCGTTAAATAATAATGAATCAAGTTTTCCATTGTCCTTTAAGAAATGTGTTTTTATTCCGCTATCATTCCCGATTTGCGCAGGGTTTGTTTTTGCGGAAAGAAAAACGAGATTTTGAATACCGTTTAAAAATAATTCCTTTCTTTGTTGCACGTCCGGCACATTACCATAAAAAATATTCGGATACATCCGCTCTATTTTTCCCGGTTTAAAAATGTTCTCAATTTTCAGTCTGTTAATTGCAAAAGTTGATTTAATTGCTTGAACCAACATCCCCGTTTCCGCCGCCCTGGTTGTCTTTACTAGTAAAGCTAATGGTTTAGGGAGAAAATTTACTGAATCAAGAATTTCATTCAACTTTATATAATCAAAATGTACCAGATCGAACGGATGATGATTAAAGCCCATAGCATATGCGGAATACAAAGCGCTATCATTTTTCGTAATTTCCAAATTTTCGAAATTTTTGTTATCAATTAAAGAAACAACATATTTAGCATAGCCGGAGAGTAAGTATCCCAAACATTCTTCTTCAGAAGGATGAGGTAATAAATAGACAGCTTTCCCAAGATAAAAAAGCGGACCTTCGGCAAAGTTATTAATTTCATTCAGTGTTCGGTAAGTGCTAACATGAGAGGCATCAACCGCCACATTTTGGCTTTCAATAATCCTCCTTACAACATTCACCCTGTCTTTACCCAGATAGCAGTGGACATAATATTTTCCTTTCCCTTCAACGAGTAATTTTTTTATGGTCTCAAGAGAAGAGATATTTTGACTTACCCAGGGCATCATAGATGCATGAATTACTTCGATACCGGCCTCTTTTGCCGCAGCATCTTCTTCATAAATTAATTTAGGCTCAAAAGGAACAACTGCCGGATGCAACAGGGATATTATTCCCGTATAATTCTCTTTTTTCAATTGAATGATCTGCTCTTTAGAAGGATAAGGACCGAATACAAAAGAAATACGCGCCAGGGAGATGTTTTCTGTCCGCATTCCTCTTCCCGGAGTTAATTGGGGATTCATCCACAAAAATATAACTCCAACAAAAAATAGTGTTGGTACGTAGATCATCCACTTTTTACTTTTCTTCTCGGATTCCCAATATCGTCTTGAAATAAAAAAAGAAATCGCCCCTGCCAAGAGTAGGATGAGCACAATAAAAACTTTAATAACAAAGCTTTCCGTCTCTTCCGACGCTCCCTCTTCCTGGAAATAATCTACAGTCCAGCGTATAGGACCCCAGAATAAAAGGGAACCAACAACAAAACCGGTAACTCCTGCCAGGTAGAGCAGAAGCAGATAATATCTGCCGGTCTTGCCACGAATAAGTTTTTTAAATGAAATCATTACATGCCATTCAAGAAATTTTGTTAAATTTAAAAGAAGTTTTTGTGAAACTAACAAATTGTTGAGTAATAAAAAATTATTTTAGGAAGACGGACACATACCCTTTATGAATAATCAGAAAACTATTATTTTCGCTGAAGATACTATGCACATAGCCCAGCTCTTAAAATTTAAACTTGAGAAAGAAGGGTTTACGTTAATTCATTTCGCCACCGGTGAAGGAGTGACTGAAGGAGTTATAAATTTTAAACCTGACTTAGTTTTGCTTGACATTATGATGCCGGTAAAAGACGGGTTAACTGTTCTAAAGGAGATTAAAAGTAATCCAAGCATTGCAAACATTCCCGTCGTTTTACTTACCGCTAATGCCCATGAAGAATATGTGGTTAAAGGGCTGCAGCTTGGCGCAATTGATTACATCTTAAAACCTTTTGCTTCTGCTGAACTTGTGCTTCGTATAAAAAATATTTTGAAAATGCGATAATTTCCCGGAGCTTTATGTCAACTACTCGGCTTACAACTGGCGGGAATATTTATTTGTCATGGAGTTATTTTTGTTTATTCACTTAGATATTTTTGGGTTCCTCGCCTTAACTATTTTTTCTTTGTTAACCCTGGTTTATCTCCTTGTTGTTCAAGTTGTGCTCTTACGCCTGCTTCACGGTTACAGGGCAAAACAAAAGCAAAAGTTTATTGCTGTTTGGGAGGAAAGAGTTTTTAACTACCTTGAAAATAATGAAAAACCGGAATTGTTAATCAAAAAAATCCAGCGGCGAAAATATCGCTATCTTTTACATTACCTACGTGAATTTCTCCTCATGCTCAAAGGGGACGATTTCGATAGGCTATCTGCTCTTATAAATCAAACTAAAATACAGCCTTTTCTTATTTCCCGGTTAAAGTCAGGTTCACCAAGAAAAATTAATGAAGCGGCATATTTTTTGGGCTTGGCAAAATCCGGCGCCGCTCGAAATATTTTACGCAAAAAATTGCGAAGTCAAAACGCTTCCGTCTTCTTAAGTTCTGCTTTAGCCTTGGCTCGATTGAACGATATTGAGGTTGTCTTCGAAATCTTTCGGAATGCCTATCGTTTTAAATTTGTTTCAAAAGATTCCTTGCTGGTAATCATGTCTGAATTTTCGAGTGATATCTGCGAGGTGCTTCTTCAAAATTTAAAAAAAGAAAAAAACGCATTAATACAAAGTATCACTATCACACTTTTTCGTCATTTCAAATACTATCCGGCCGGCGAAATTGTTTTAAAAATAGCTGTCTATAGTCAAAATAAAGAAGTGACAATTGAAAGCATTAAGTACTTTACTTCTATCGAATTTCTTAAAGCCGCCAACGCCCTCCGCGCACTAATCAATAGCCCAAAAGCAGAAATCCGGGCAGAAGTATTAAAAGCGCTGGCTGTTTTAGGGGATAGTTCTTTCGAACAAAGAATTTGGGATCGGATGTACGATTCAGAATATGAAGTTCAGTATAACGCAGTGACCACGCTGATGATATTAATTCCCGGCAGCGAAGAAAAAATTTCCCAATTTGCGTACGGCAATTTGAAAGACCGGGCTGCCGCTATTGTAAGAATGGTTCTTAGCGAACGAAGCATCAAGAGTTAAAATGGAAATTATTAGCTATATCGTTTGGGGATTTAACGCACTGATCCTTTTTTATTTCCTCTTGATCTGTTCAATCTATATCATCCTGAACATCGTTGCTTTTTTTAAGATGATAAGGTATAACCGGACAATAAAATATCTTGATCTCAAAAGAGTCTTTAAGCTGACAAACTATAAAGCCATTTCTGTTATAGTTCCGGCGTACAACGAAGAAAACGGAATCGTAGAAAGTTTAAAATCGCTCCTTCAGCTTGAATACCCGGACTTTCAATTAGTTGTTGTAAATGATGGGTCAACAGATAACACGCTTCAGAAATTATTTGAGAATTTTTCTATTCGTCAGGTTTCGTTCACTCCTTTTTATAAACTGAAATCCCAACAGATCCGTTCAGTTTACATGTCCTCTGAATATCCGAATTTGATTGTCATAGACAAAGTGAACGGGGGAAAAGCTGATGCCATTAACGCAGGAATTAACCTTGCCAAGAGTCCGTTAATAGCAGTAATTGATGCCGACTCCGTTTTAGAACGCGATTGCCTGTTGAAAATTGTGCGTCCCTTTATGGAAGACGAAAATGTCATAGCGGTCGGCGGCACCATCCGGATTGCGAATGGCTCCAACATTCTTCATGGAAATATTGTTGATGTTGGACTTTCAAAATCCTGGCTTGCCCGTTTTCAAGTTGTTGAATATTTGCGGGCTTTTTTATTCGGGCGAAACGGATTTGATGTACTCAACGGAATTTTAATTATTTCCGGTGCGTTTAGCTGCTTCTCACGCGACGCTCTGATTAAAATTGATGGTTACCGCGCAGGCTGTATCGGTGAGGATATGGAAATTATTGTAAGGATGCACAGAAAATTGCGAAAGGAAAATCCAAAGTTGCGTATAACCTTTATCCCTGACCCGGTTTGCTGGACGGAAGCGCCGGAAACTTTTAAGGTACTCCGCAGTCAACGGATGCGCTGGCAAAAGGGAACGGTTGATAGTATTCTTCTTCATAAAAAATTATTTATGAACCCCGCATACGGATGGATCGGAATGCTCGTGTTTCCTTACTTTGCACTGTTTGAAATGCTTGGACCGGTAATAGAAATTTTTGGCTACTTTTTTTTCATAATTTCCTTTTCTTTTGGTTTCGTTACTCTCTCCTTTGCGGTGGCTTTTCTAACCACCGCTATTTTGTACGGAGTAGTATTGTCTGTACTTTCAGTAATTTTAGAAGAACTTTCATTTCAACGATATCCTAAACTATCCCAACTTCTAACCTTGATGGCAGCGGCTTTTTTAGAAAATTTTGGATACCGGCAGTTAACTACCTGGTGGCGTTTTAGAGGAATGTTCGAATATTTTACTGGAAAGAGGCATTGGGGGCAAATGGAAAAGAAAGGCTTTGCGAAGTAAAAAATTTTTGGAGATATGCTTTCTTTTGAGCTATTTCTCTAAAACTTATCAAGATGAGCAACCGCGAAAATGATGTTAAAGCTTATCTTGTTACACATTCCTTTGATAGATGGAAACAATGCGCGCAAGGCATTTCTTATCTTATACAAAACACAAGACTGCAAAAATACGCGCAATGAAGAAATAAATTTTTCGTTTCGTGACCGGTGGGTTGTTTGTTGTGGCAAACTTGCTACCATATCTTAACGTTTGTTGTTCCTCGTGTACCGGAGAATTACCTGTTCACTAATTGGAATAAAATATTTTTAGGTTGCCTTTACTCTTATTCGAAATCTGATAACTGTTTCAAGATTAAATGAACTTTCCAATTATTTGCAGCAACGATTCTTTCGTAAATGGTTTGGGTAAAAACGCATCGCAGCCTGCCTCTGATGCGTTTTTTCTGTCCTGATCAAATGCGTGGGCAGTTACCGCGATTACCGGTATTAGTTGATATTCTTTTAATGCCTTTAACTCTTCAGTTAATTCCAACCCGTTCTTTGATCCTCGAATTGAAATATCCATCAAAATGATATCAACGCTATTTGTTTTTAAGGTGTGAAGCGCTTCATCGGAGGAACTTACACTTAATGAATGATAGTATCCTTTTAAAAATCTGGTTATCATATTCCGGTTTATTAAATCATCTTCAACGATTAGAACCGTTTCATTTCTTTCTCTTACAGCTGGTATACTATTGTTAATGATTTTTTTCGGTACCGCAATTTCTTTTTTCGGATTCATCGTTTTGACGAACGCAACCGTAAAAGTTGTTCCTTCACCTTTTTTACTTACAACCGAAATGCTTGCGTTGTTCAGTTCAAGAAATTTCTTTGCCAGCGGAAGACCGAGTCCAACTCCTTCATAAGCCCTGCTATAACCCATATCTTCCTGCCTATAGGGTTCAAAAAGATGTTCAAGATATGCTTCCTTTATCCCGATGCCGCTGTCTTTTATTTCAAGTTTTACTTCATTGTTCGTTCCAGCGAAAAGAGAAACTTTTACAAATCCTTTCTTAGTAAACCTTATGGCGTTATCTAGTAAATCAGAAATCGAATGTGTTACCGTGTATTCGTCTGCATAGAGAATTACGTCTCCCAAGTTATCTTCGTAAGTTAATTCAAGAGACGCTTGTTTTGCGGCTTCCTGAAATTCCGCACAAAGTTTTTCACAAATTGATGAGAGATTTATTTCCTGGGGGGCAATAGTAAAGTCGTTTGATTGCAGCCTTGAAAAGTTTAAAATCATATCAACGGTTCTTATTATTCGCCGGCTGGATTTGTCAATTGCTTCAAAGAACGTGGCTTCTTCTTCCGTGATGTATGGGGAAAAAATTTCTTTTATAACACTCGTCATTCCCAAAATACCGTTTAACGGGGTTCTGATCTCGTGAGAAATATTTTGGATAAACCCGTCTTTAACGCTGTTAGCGTTTTCGGCTTTTTCCTTCGCTTTAATAAGTTCTCGTTCGGCTTGTTTTCGTTCGGTAATGTCTATCGCTATTCCGATAAGATACTCCGGCTTCCCATCTTTTTTTTCAATAATTGTCGTAGAAAGATAAATGGGAAATTCGCTTCCGTCTTTTCGACGATTTATAAGTTCGCCATTCCACCCCCCTTGCAGCGTTGCGGGCAGTACTTCACCAACTGCTTTCAGAGGACTATTTAATGAACTAACGATCGTTATGTTTTTTCCCAGAACTTCTTCTTCACTATATCCATACGTTTTTAGAAATGCTTCGTTCACAAAAAGGATGGTATTTTCATTATCGGTAATACTGACACATTCATTTATTCTTTTAAGAGAAGTGGCAAGCATTTTAATTTCTTCATCTGAATGTTTTTTTGCCTCAAGAAGGCGAATTTTTTCCAACGCAATGCTAACCTGGTAGCTAACAGAATCAAGAAAATTAACTTCTTCATTTGTCCATTCTCTTTTATGATGGGTTTCATTAAGCACTAAAATGTGGTATCCATCTGGGTAAAAAGCGAATGGATACCAGAGAGCGCTTTTAATACTCATTTGCTCGTGTAATATTTTATCGGAATGATCTTTTAACAAAACGGGATTTATGTTATCAAAGTGGCTTGTTAAATATTGTTTGGTTTTTCTCATTTCAGTGATGCCACTGATGAAAACATCAATCGGATAAACACCTTTGGTTGGTTTAATATCAGAAGATTTTGGGTCTAACCTTTCGCTAAAAGCGGTTAGTTTATTAGTAGTGAAATTAGCATCGTAAATCAAACAACGGGCAACACTAAGTGCTTCTCCAAGGATGTCCGTTGTTTTTTCTAAAATAGCGCTGCTGTCTTCCGATGAAACTATTATGTTTGCTATTTCATTTAATGCCTTAGAAAAGTTGAGCTGCTGAAGGAGAGAAATTTTCATCTTTTTACGCTCGGTGATATCGCGGAATATTACAACAGCTCCAATAACTTTATCATTTTCTAAAACTGGTGTAGTACTAAAATCAACCGAAAAACCTGTTCCATCTTTTCGCCAAAAATATTCCTCGCCGGAGTGAGAAGTGCCGTCATGCAGAGTAGCATAAATATGGCAATCTTCACAAGGGTAAGGTTCACCGGTAGGGAGAGCATAATGCCAAATAGAATGGCTATGCTTACCAACTAATTCTTCAATTTTATAACCAAGTAATGCCGCAGCCGCCGGATTTACAAACGTATGATAGCCGTTAAGGTCAAGACCAAAAATACCTTCGCCTGCGCTCTCCAAGATTAAATTAAAGGTTTGTTTTTCGCGGAGTTCTTTTACATTCTCTTCTGCTTTAACTTTTAAGCGGTTGCTTTGGTAAATCTTAAGTGACCCGCCTATAAGCACTAGAGCAATCAGTCCAATAAGAATTAATGTGCTTCTGTTTTGTTTGGCTAAAAAGCCTGTTACTTCTTCCGAGGGGAGATTAAGAACAATCGTCCAGGAAATGTTTTTAAATTCCAGCGATGTAAAACTTGCTAATTTTTTCGGTTTTTCTTTAAGTCTATATTCAAAGTTTCCTTTTTTTGCAGTAAGAATTCTTTCAACATAATCAAAGGATGTGTGGCACTTCATGCATGACTGATCCCGCTGTTTTATGTTTCTAAGCACCATTTCCGGATGCTCGGATTGAAATAACACTGTACCATCCTCATCCAGAATCCAGACATTTTCTTTAGCCGTGTATGGACTAACCAGAGGTAAAAAAGAGGTCAGCACTTCCTTCAAGTCAATCGTTTCTGTTATGATGCCTACAAATTTATTAGCTTGAACTTGATAGATAGGTGAAACAATAAGAAACCGAAAATAGGCAAGGGGTTGAGTTTTGTTATCAGTCTTTTGAATCAGTGATGAAATAAATTGCTTTCCCTTGTTTTCTTTTTTCATCGCCCATTGGAAGTAGTCCAATTGTCTGTAGTTGCGCCCGATGACAGCTTTTGCGGTTGAGTAGAGGATCGTTCCTTTTTCATCATAAACGCTGATTGCCTTGACATTATTATCCTTTACATGGCCAAAGTAATTTTGTATATCTGAAATGAGGGGTTTCATTTCTTGCTGCTGAAGTGAGGTCAATGATGATAAAATTTCTATCCCTTGAGCGCGTTTGCATAAGAAAGATTTTATTTCTCTTGCTATTTGATTTGCGGCGGTAAGCTGCTGCGCATTAAATCTATTGGTGATCTCATTTTCTGATGAGGTATGCAAATCGTAGAGAAGAAACGTAATTATCGTTAAAATAATAACCGTTAATGCAACAATAACAATGTTTGATTTCATAAGAGTAACCTTTATATATTAAAAACTTTCATTAAAAGAATCTCGACCAAGATTCTTCGTGTAACTTCGTGCCTTCTTCGAGAGCTTCGTGTCAGAACAAAACAAAAATTCTTGCACGAAGAACCACGAAGAAACTTTCACGAAGAACCACAATGATTTTTTCCTTCGTGCAACTTCGTGCCTTCTCCGCGTACTTCGTGTAACAAAATTCTTGCACGAAGAACCACGAAGAAACTTTCACGAAGAACCACGAAGATTTTTTTCTTCGTGTAACTTCGTGCCTTCTTCGAGAACTTCGTGTAACAAAATTCTTTCACGAAGAACCACGAAGAAACTTTCACGAAGAACCACGAAGAAACTTTCACGAAGAACCACGAAG
>MNVA01000062.1 GCA_001871325.1 Ignavibacteria bacterium CG1_02_37_35 | reverse complement strand
ATGTACATAGAATAGCAGCATTGCTTAAAAGATGGTTGTTGGGTACGCATCAGAATTATACAAGCCATGAAAGGTTGCAAAAATATTTGGATGAATTTACATTCCGATACAATAGACGTAAGTCCAATAGCCGAGGATTACTATTTCACAGAATAATTGAACAAGCTATGTGTCGAAAACCAATATTGTCTCTAGATGTACTTAAAAACAAGATTTAAAAAGTGTTTGATTTAAGTGGCAAGAAGTAAATACCCTAGTAAATTATTTCGATCCATAACTAAAGGAACATTTTGAAAAAGGTAAAAGGATTACGCTGGTGGATTATTAGTCTCATCAGCCTCGCAACAATTATCAACTATATTGATCGAAGCACTTTGGGTTTAATGTGGCCAAGCATCTCCAAAGATTTAGGAATGGACAAAAGCGATTATGCGTTAATCCTAAATGTTTTCATGGTTGCTTATGCTGTCGGTCAATTAGTTTCCGGAAAATTATTTGATAAAGTCGGTACGCGCATCGGTTATGTAATTGCCATTGGAGTTTGGGGTGTGTCATCTTTTATGCATTCGTTTGCAAGATCAATTGTTTCATTCAGTTTATTCAGAGTGACACTCGGCTTAGGAGAAGCAGGAAATTGGCCCGGCGCGGTTAAAAGCAACGCAGAGTGGTTTCCAATTAAAGAACGTGCAGTTGCACAGGGAATGTTTAATGCCGGTGCTTCAATCGGCTCAGTAATTGCGCCGCCGTTAATTGCCACACTCTGGGCAGCTTTCGGATGGCAGACGACGTTCATGATCGTCGGTTCTTTCGGAATTATCTGGCTTATTCCCTGGTTGATTATCAACAAAAAATTACCGGCTCAACATCCATGGATAACTGTTGAAGAAAAAGAACTGATCTTATCCGGTCAAAGTGAGTTGGATAGAAAAAATCCAAACAGAAAAGGATTGACGCTTAAACAAATATTGTCATTCAAAGAATCCTGGGCGGTTTTAGTCGCACGCTTTTTTCTTGAACCGATCTGGTGGTTGTTTGTCGGCTGGATGCCTATTTATTTAGCTGAAGTTTATGGGTTCAATGTAAAAGAGATTGGATTTTTCGCCTGGGTTCCATACGTCGGCGCGGCGGTTGGAAGTATCTCCGGCGGATATTTCGTCGGCAGTTTGATGAACAAAGGAGCGGATGTTAACAGAGCAAGAAAAACCGCGATCGTGATTGGCGGGATAATTATGTTCCTCGGATTAGTTGCAACAATTTTGTATGCTAACACTGCGTTGATCTTTGTATTGATAGTTGCCTTTGTTTTATTCGGATTTCAATTTGCGATTAGTAATGTTCAAACAATTCCAAGCGATCTGTTCAGCGGAAAATCAGTTGGAACTTTAGCCGGACTGGGTGGATCGGTTGGAGTTTTTTCTGTGATCATTATGAATTTTCTTGTCCCAATTATTTCAAAATATTCTTACATCCCGATATTTGTAATGATTGCAGTTTTTGTTCCGCTTGGTGTTCTTGCTGTTTTTACACTTGCTAAAAATATTAGACCGGTTGAAATATTGGAGAAATGATACTGAAAAAACTCAGTTAAAAATATTTATTCTTAAAGGATTGAAGATGATCAAAACAATAGATACAAAAAACTTTTCTTTACTCTTACTTGTTCTGGCAACATCTTTGTTTGGACAAAACGGTTTGCCCAAAATCTATTCCGGTGATGCTCAAAAAATATTTTCTCTTCGGAAAGCATATCTCAACGGGGAATTAAAAAATGAAAATGCCATTAAATATCTAAAACGACAAGCCGATAAACTATTAAGTATGACGCCCCTTTCTGTTACCGATAAAGAGCAAATTCCACCGAGCGGTGATAAGCATGATTATATGAGTATGGGCAAATATTGGTGGCCAGATCCGAATACGAAAGATGGACTTCCATATATCAGAAAAGATGGTGAAGTTAATCCCGAAGTCAAAGGAATTAGTGATGCAACAAACATCGGGAAAACAATTTCTGCAGTTGAGGTTCTGTCTACCGCTTTTTATATAACCAATGATTCCAAATATTCGTTTAAGGCTTCTCAGATTTTGCACGTAATGTTCATTGACGAAAAAAGTAAGATGAATCCAAATCTGAATTATGCTCAATTTGTTCCCGGCAGGAACGAAGGTCGAGGCTCCGGAATAATTGATGTACATGGTTTTTATCGCTTGATTGATGCAATTAGCCTTTTGGAGAATGCTAACGAATGGATGAAAGATGATGATACGAAGATCAGAAGTTGGTTTGAAGAATATTTACTATGGCTTCAAACAAGTAAAAATGGACTTGCCGAAGCAAAAGCCAAAAACAATCATGGTACGTGGTACGATGTTCAGATTGTTTCGATCCTTTTGTTTTTAGACAGAAGTAATGAGGCAAAAAGTTATCTTGAATCTGTTTCTAAAAAAAGAATTGATTTACAAATAAAAGAAGATGGTAAACAACTTGAAGAATTGAAACGTACTAAAGCGATGAGCTATACGTTGTTTAATCTAAAAGCTTATTTTAAGTTATCTGTATTAGCTGATAAAGTCGGTCTTGATCTTTGGAATTATAACGGAAAGAATGGTGGGTCAATTCGCAAGGCGCTTGATTATTTTCTCCCTTTTGTGCAAGACTCAACCAAGTGGGAATATCAGCAAATAGAATCATTTAAAAATGATGATGTTTATCCATTACTTGTGATTGCGAAGAAGAAGTATGATGAGAAGACGTATGGTGACTGGATAAGAAAAATATTCCCCGATAATATTAAAATCAGTATTCCAAATTTTTTGTAGAGCATTATGACGGTAAAAAAGAATATTCTTTTGTTGTTTGTTCTGGTGTTTATTCCAAGTTGGAATGCTGCGGTGGTATTAAAAATAAAAAGTGTACACGGGGACTCATTCAATCTTTCGTCTTTTGAAAAAGAAAGAGTACTTACAGCAGCCGACAAATATTTAGCGGAAGTTCCTGTAACGATTACGTCTTCCACATCTCCCCGAAGTGGTGGAGGAAAGCATGACTTTTTTTCCGAAGGAGATTATTGGTGGCCGGATTCTGCAAATCTCGCTGGTCCTTATGTTCAAAGAGATGGAATGACAAATCCTGATAATTTTATAGCTCATCGTAAAGCTATGGTAAGGTTTAGCATCCAATCCGCCGCGTTAACTGCCGCTTATAAAATTACTCATAAAAAGAAATATGCGATAAAAGCAATAGAGCATTTCAAAGCTTGGTTTGTGAATGATGAAACAAAAATGAATCCGCATCTTCTCTATTCGCAAGCTATTAAGGGGAGATTTACCGGACGGGGAATTGGCATTATTGATGCTATTCATCTCATTGAAGTTGCTCGTTCAATAATGATCTTAGAAAAAGCCGGATTGTTCAAAACGGAGGACTTGAAAATAATAAAGCAATGGTTCAAAGACTATCTGGAATGGCTTGTGACTCATCAATACGGTAAAGATGAAATGAACGCTAAGAATAATCACGGGACATGTTGGTTGATGCAAGCGTCAGCATTTGCTCAATTAGTTGGTGATGAAGAGAGAATGGATTTCTGCCGGAAACGGTTTAAAGATGTTCTGCTGCCAAATCAAATGGCGGAAGATGGAAGTTTTCCGTTAGAATTAAGGAGAACAAAACCGTACAATTATTCTTTGTTCAATCTTGATGCTATGTCCACCATTTGTCAGATCCTTTCGACAGAAGAAGATAACCTCTGGTTGTTTACGCTTCCCGATGGAAGGAATATGAAAAAAGGAATTGAGTTTATGTTTCCATTTATAGCTGATAAATCAAAATGGAAAAACAAACCCGATGTTATGTTTTTCAATTTCTATCCTGTTCGTCAACCATCACTTTTATTTGGAGGTTTAGCTTATCGTGAAGAAAAATTTATAGAATTATGGAAGAAGCTTGACGCTGATCCTACAAATGAAGAGATCATTCGGAATTTTCCGATTCGTCAACCGGTTTTATGGGTAAAATAAAAATTAAGGAAAGTACAGTATGAAAAAATTTGTTGTTCTATTTTTATTTCTTTTTACTTATGCAGCGATATGTCAATCGAATGTAAAAATTGAGGTAACAAATCCGATTCCCATCAATAGAAATTCTGAAACAATTGAAATTAATTTTGAACAGATAAAAAAGTTGCTGCCGGGAATAAACTCGAACAATCTTGCTGTTTTTTCAAAGAAAGATAATAGTCAGATAGCTCATCAATTGATTGATTATGATCAGGATGGCATAATTGATCAACTTATTTTCCAAAGCAATTTTTCACCTAATGAATCGAAATCTTTTGTTATTAAAAAGAAAAAATCTCAAAGAAAAGAATTCACAAATCTGGTTGCAACAAAATTTGTGAAAGGGAGAGAAGATTTTGCATGGGAAAATGATCGCATTGCTTTTAGGATTTATGGTCCCGCAATGGCCGCTGAAGTTGATAACGGAATTGATATTTGGACGAAGAGAGTGAAGTACCCAATTGTTGAAAAATGGTATGCCGGAGAAGAAAAACCTGAAAGCGAAAAAATTTCTTATCATGTTGATCATGGTGAAGGAGCTGATTTTTTCGCTGTAGGGAAATCGCTTGGTTGCGGCGGTTCAGCTCTTTGGAAGAATGAAAAACTCTATCAATCGGGTGTTTTTAAAACCTACAAAAAAATTGCCGATGGACCTCTGCGGGCAGTCTTTGAAGTCTCTTACAATTATCTTGTTGATGGGAAAGAGATCAATGAAGTTAAACGAATTACTTTGGATGCCGGAAAAAATTTGAATAAGATCGATGTTACTTTTAATACGAAAGCAAATAATTCAAAAATTGAATTTGCCGCCGGATTAGTAAAACGAGAAGCAACAACAAAATATTCTGACGAAAATAAACATTGGTTAAGTTTATGGGGTGCAACAACAAAGAACTCTGCCGATGAATTTCTTGGAACGGGGATTATCTTTCCTAAATCAACTTTTAAAACATTTACCGAAGATGAAAATCACTATTTGGTTATTGGAGTAACGAAGTTTAACGATGCCTTCACGTACTATTCCGGCGCAGGTTGGACGCGTAGTGGTGATTTCAAAAGTGTTGATGATTGGAATAATTATCTAACTCAATGCTCACAAGAAATAAATAGTCCGTTAAGAGTATCAATCAAAGCTAATAATTCAAAGTAATTGGACAAACTTAAAAATGAAAATAACAATTGTATTTCTTTTTGCTTTTTTATTGTTTTTATCTTCTCTTTTCTCACAAACCAATGAAGTTGATCAGTCGGTACCGGTTCAAATCTCGGATCAATTAATTAAAAAGGCAAATATTCTTGGAACAAAGTTTCCTGAGTATACAGAAAATGGTTCGTGGAAATTCAGAGAAAGAGCCAATTGGTTATCCGGATTTCTGTCAGGCGAGCTATGGAATCTGTACGATGTTTCAAAAAACGAACAATTAAAAAAATTAGCATTAGTCCAAGCCGACAATTTACTTGCATACTCAACATTGGACAACACGCATGATATGGGGTTTATTTTTCTTCCGAGCTGTGTAAAGGCTTTTCAAGAAACCGGAGAGAAAAAATATCGCGAAGCTGCATTGGAAGCCGCCGGTATGCTGGCAAAACGTTTTAATCAGAATGGTAATTTCCTTCGAGCGTGGGGAGCTCTCAACGATCCTGACAAATCCGGTTGGATCATAATAGACACAATGATGAACCTTGAACTGCTCTTTTGGGCTTACATACAAACCGGTAAACTCGAGTATTATGATATCGCATACAAACATGCGCTTACCACTCTAAAAGAAATTGTTCGCGATAATTATTCAAGTTATCATGTTGTTGAGTTTGATCCATTAAATGGAAAGGTTATTGCAAAGCGCACCCACCAAGGTTATGCTGATGAATCAACTTGGGCGAGAGGACAAGCATGGGGAATTTATGGTTTCGCAAATGCATATAAATATACCGGCGACGAACGATTTCTGCTAACCTCAACTAAAATGGCTGATTATTTTTTAGCTCGACTTCCCTCAGATCTTATTCCGGTTTGGGATCTTGATCTGAACGGGAAGGATAGTTTGAGGGATGCGTCAGCGGCAGCTATTGCTGCTTCAGGGCTATTTATCCTTTCTGAGATTTCAAAAACAAAAGTTGATGCAGAAAAATATTCTTCTTTCGCAATGCAGATCACTGCCTCATTAGTGAACAATTATCTCTTTACAAAAAGTAATCGAGAAAAAGAGGAAGGACTTCTTCTTCATACGATTTATCATTATCATAAAAAATGGGGAGTGAATGAATCTTTCCCAGCGGGAGATTACTATTTAACTGAAGCGATAGCAAAGTATCAAAAATCCTTAAATGCTAAAGAATATATTCTGAAAAAATCAGATCGCCATGAATATCAGATTAATGATAATTGGTTTTATCTCGAAAACAACACAAAAGATATAACACAACTTTCTAAATCTATAAAGATGTGGGAGAAAATAAATCTTCCGCATACATGGAACAAGTTTGATGCTACTGATAATGAACCTGGTTATCGTCGTGATGCAAGCTGGTATCAAAAAAACATTTTTATTCCCAAAATAGAAAACGATCCTGATTTCGTTCTGCATTTTGAAAGCGCAAACATTACTTCAGATGTATATGTAAACGGAAAGAGAGCCGGAGGACATGTTGGCGGTTATCTTGGTTTTGATGTTGATATTACGCCGTATGTGAGGTATGATGAAGTGAATGAAGTTCAAGTTCGGGTTGATAATTCAATTAACCGCGATATTATCCCTTCGCAGAAATCCGATTTTTTTATTTACGGCGGAATCAATCGTGATGTATGGTTGAAAGTTTTGCCATCTACGTTCTTACTTAATCCCAAAATATATTCACCAAAACTTGACACTAAAAGGGCTTCAACAAGAGTTGAAGTTTCGGTTCATTCTTCCGCAGAAAAAACGTTTGTAGTTTCTGTTTCGATAAAAGAAAAATCGGGTAAAGTTGTTTCAAAATCTTTTATTAATAAGAAATTAACCTCCGGTGATAATCTGCTTTCGTTTGATTTACCGGAATTTCAAAATCCAATGCTTTGGTCGCCGGAAAATCCTATTCTCTATTCGGTTGAAATTGAATTATCGGCTGATGGGAAAATTGTAGACAAGTTACAAGAAAAGTATGGCTACCGTTGGTATGAATTTCAACCACACGGAGCGTTTTATCTTAACGGGAAAAAGCTGCTAATTAGGGGCACGCACTGGCATGAAGATCATGCCGGATTAGGAAACGCACTGCCTGATTCTTTGAAGCAAAAAGATTTTAAAAAGATGAAAGAGATGGGAGCTAATTTTGTAAGACTTGCTCATTATCCACAAGACCCCGAGGTTTACAAATTGTGTGATGAATTAGGAATCATGGTCTGGGACGAACTTTCTTGGTGCAGAGGAGGAATCGGTGGTGAAGTTTGGAAAAAAAACACGAAACGTTTACTTACAGAAATGATAAATCAAAATTATAATCATCCTTCAATTATTATTTGGTCGCTCGGAAATGAAATTCCCTGGATTCCCGATTTCCCCGATGGAGATAATAACGATTCAATTCGCTCATTCTTAAAAGAGTTGAACACCATCGCCCACACTCTCGATCCATCACGCCTAACTGCGTTAAGAAAGTATTACGAAGGCGCTGATATTGTTGATGTATTTTCACCATCAATATGGGCAGGCTGGTATTCAGGAGTTTATAAGAATTATCAGAAAGCAATCGAAGATGCGCAGAAACAATATCCCCGTTTGCTTCATGTGGAGTATGGTGGCGATAGTCATGTCGGCAGACATTCAGAGCAACCGATAAGTGGCGATGGGATTTTGAGCCCTGACGAATGGGAAGAGAAAGCAAATCTTGTTAAGGTGAAAAACGTTGCTGCAATTGGTGATTGGAGTGAAAATTATATCGTCGATCTTTTCGACTGGCATTTGCGGTATTCGGAAATGTCGGAAACTTTTTCCGGGAATGCGCAATGGGCTTTTAAAGATTTCGGAACTCCGCTTCGGCCGGAAAATCCAATTCCTTATATGAACCAAAAAGGATTACTTGATAGAGCGGGAAATCCGAAGGATGCTTTTTATGTTTTTAAAAGTTACTGGAATAAAAAAGACAGATTCTGTTATATCGAATCACACACTTGGACAGAGAGAAGTGGCCCGAAAAATTTAGAACGCGAAGTTAACGTTTTTAGTAATTGTGATTCTGTTGAACTTTGGCTAAATGATCAAAATCTTGGAACGATAAAAAAAGACATCAGAAAATATCCTGCTTCAGGGTTGACTTGGCGTGTTAAATTTACTGAAGGCTTTAATCGCTTAAAAGCAATTGGCTTTGATAATAATCAAGTGATTTGCGAAGACTCGATGGTTGTATCTTACTCGTATAAAAAAGCAGATGTCGCTGAAAAAATCGAATTATTATTTGATCGCTTGCAAAATGGGAATTATTTTATAACGGCTACAGTTGTTGATATCAAAGGTCAGCGTTGTCTTGATTATAATAAGAGAATATATTTTTCTGTAAGCGGATCGGGAAAATTGTTAGAGAATTATGGGACTTCAACCCGAAGTTCTGTAATTGAAGCAGCAAATGGCAGAGCCCAAATTGAATACAAACCTTTAGGTTTTGCAAAAGCAACGATTGAAGCTCGCAATCAAGACCTAAAAGGTGATTACATAATTATTAATGACGATAGGAAGTAACGAATATGAATCAAAACCTTATCATAACGAAACTGGGTATAGAAAATTTATTTGTGATCCTGTTCCTAAGTCTAATTATAATTTTGTTTCAGATGTCAGTAAAAGGACAAGTAAAATCTGAGATAGGGAATACGAAGTTAAAAGTCTATTCGATTGATCAGAAAATTCTTTTAGCGAATAAAGAAAAAATATTATTCGGAGATAAATATTTATCGCGATCTTATAAAAGTCTTTATTCCGCAGCCGAGAAAGCGTTAAAACAAGGTCCCTTTTCTGTTACGCAAAAGCAAGCTGATCCGCCAAGTGGCGATAAACATGATTATATGAGTCTTGCTCCATATTGGTGGCCAGATAAAACAAAATCTGACGGACTGCCTTACGTTCGACGCGATGGAGTCGTTAATCCAGAAGTAAAAAATTATCCGGATAAAGAGGCAATTGTTGCATTAACAAAATCCGTTTATGCTTTGTCATTAACCTATTTTATTACCAGTGAAGAGAGATTTGCAAAACATGCAGTTACACTTTTACAAGTCTGGTTTGTTGATGGCTCGACAAGAATGAATCCAAATTTCAAATACGCTCAAGCGATTCCCGGGAAAACTGGTGGAAGGGGAACGGGGCTTATTGAAGCGAGGCATTTTTCAGAAATTATTGATGCGATCGGGATGATAAAAAATTCTGCTTTGTGGAACCAAGAAATAGAAGGAAAAATAAAAGAATGGTTCTCACAATACTTAACCTGGCTGATTGAAAGTAAAGAAGGACAACATGAAGCAGCCGCTAAAAATAATCACGGATCATGGTTCGATGTTCAGGCTACAGCTATCGCTCTCTTTGTAGGGAATATTGATTTTGCCAAGAATATTGTTGAGACTGCGAAAACAAAAAGAATAGAATATCAAATTGATCCGGAAGGCAAACAAGCGGAAGAGCTTGTTAGAACAAAGTCACTTGGCTACTCAACTTTTAACCTCGAAGCATTATTCACTCTGGCAACGATGGGAGACTATCTTGGAGTTGATCTTTGGAATTATGAATCAATAGATGGACGCTCGTTAAAAAAAGCTCTTGACTTTCTTCTTCCATACTATGTAAAAGAAAAAGTTTGGACTTACGAACAAATAGCTGAATTGGATGATCAACGGATTTATACCTTGTTACTCAAAGCATCACAACATTTTTCTTCTAAAAATTACTTAGAGTATGCAAAGAAGTTTAGCGATGAATCCCGAAGCAAAGTTACAAATATTATATACAATGGTTTTGCAAATGATTAACTCACTTTTGTGAGTAAAAAACATTTTCTTCTTGCATTTTACAGCGGATTCGATTAAGTTTGACATGGTATACCAGGTATATTTAGCAAAAAATGAATTACAAATTAAACGTAAAAGATACTTCTCCTCTTCACTTTCAAATTAGAAGAGATCTTCAAGAAAAAATTGACACCGGAGCACTGCACCCCGGAGATCAAATTGCTTCCAACGCTGCTCTCGCTCAAATGTATAGCGTTAGTCTCATAACGGTTAAAAAAGCCGTTGCTGGGTTAATTGAAGCCGGATTGTTGTTTTCCCGCGTTGGGAAAGGGACGTATGTCGCCGAGAAGCCCCGAAGGGAAATGACGATCCAAAAACAAAAAAACATTGGGATTGTTTTGCGGGATATTAAACATCCATTCTTCTCAATGATCCTGCACAGCATTGAAGAAAAAGCATACGAACTCAATTATAATATTCTCATTTCTAATTCAGGCGGTAAAATTCAAAAAGAAGAAAGCATTATTAAACGATTTCAAAATATGGGTGTTGACGGTTTAATTATCGCTTCACTATCACTTGAATATCGTGCTACTCCCGTTATTCAAAAATTGCATAATGAAAACTTTCCTTACATTATGATCTCTTACATGCACGATCCCGAGTATTGGTACATTGGCTCAGATCATGAGTTAGGCGGTTATATGGCAACCGAGTATCTTTTAAAGAACGGCTACAAAAGTGTTGGATATGTTCATTTAGGAAACGGAAATCTTTTAAGTGAAGTTAGAAAGAATGGCTATTCACGTGCCTTGATGGAATATCACGTCGAGTTTAAAGCTGAAAGAATTTTTTATCTTGGAACGGAAAACTTTGATTCCGGAGCTAACCGCTACCACTTGGGGTATAAACTTGGGCTTAAATTTTTGAAGTTAAAGAAAAGACCGGAGGCGCTTTTTTTCTACACGGATGTTGCTGCATTAGGGTTTATGCAAGCAATTACCGAAAAAGGAATGAAAGTTCCTGCAGACGTTGCCGTCATCGGATATGATGACGTCGAAATGTCTGAGTACGCTTCGGTTCCTTTGACCACTATAAAACAGCCAACGGATAAAATAGGAATGAGAGCAGTTGAGATTATCCGTGATAGGATTGAAGGAAAAGAAATAGGGAATAGAACGATTTTTAAACCGACTTTAGTTATTAGAAAATCATGCGGTACTAAATAATGGGCATCTCTAAAAACCTTCAAGGTTTATCTTTACCATATTTTGTTATGTTAAAATTTTATCGAACTTAGCTAAAATAAAAACCTTGAAGGTTTCTTAGCAAGATTTTAGAGGTGCCCTAATAATATTTGAAAATAAGAAAAGGAAAAGAAATGAATAATGATCAATTTGGAGTTAAAGGAAAAGTTTGTGTAATCACCGGAGGTGGTGGAGTAATTGGAACAGCGCTCGCTAAGGGTTTAGCCGCTGCCGGAATGCAACTTGCTATTGTAGATATTCAAAAATCTTTTGCAGATACAGTCGCTGAAACAATTGCTAAAGAATTTGGAACACAAGCAATTGGGGTTGAAGCTAATGTACTTGATAAAAATTCTCTACAACTTGCTCAGAAAGAGATCCATGAAAAGTTAGGGAATATTGATTTTCTTATTAACGGCGCCGGAGGAAACTCTCCAAAGGCAACAACCAAGAACGAATGGATCACCGATGCAAACGTATCAGACTTGAGCGGTTCGTTTTTTGGATTGGAGGTAGATGGATTTAAAAAAGTCTTCGACCTTAATTTTCTTGGAACACTTTTGCCAACAATGGTATTTGCTGATGAGATGATCAAAAGAAAAGCCGGAGTAATCTTAAATATTTCTTCGATGAATTCGTTTCATCCATTAACAAAAATTCCTGCTTACTCTGCGGCGAAATCGTCGGTAAATAATTTTACGGAATGGCTTGCGGTTCACTTCGCCAAAATGAATGTCCGTGTAAATGCTATCGCTCCCGGGTTTTTCTTAACTAATCAAAATCGTTTTTTATTGTTGGACGAAAAAACAAATGAATTAACTGAACGTGGACATAAGATCATCAACGGCACGCCGATGGGAAAATTTGGCGAGCCGGAGGACCTAATCGGAACAACGCTTTACTTATTATCCGATCTCTCAAAATTTGTGACCGGGATTGTAATCCCCGTTGACGGCGGTTTTAATGCTTACAGCGGAGTTTGATAAATAATTTTGTTAAATAAATTCAAATAGATTAATAACGAGGTTAAAGGTAATGGATTTAGAGTTAAAGAAAGATTGTAAATATTCCTTGATAGTCCCAACTAGTATGGGTGTTAGGATGACGCCTGTGAACGGGCAGCCAGTTCACAGCAGCGATACTTATAAACTTCAGGTTACAAGCGCTGAAACAAACGTTGCAAGTATTGCTTCTTTTCTGGGGCTCCCTGTAAAAGTTTTAACTGTTTTTGTCAAAGATAGTCCTATCGCAAATTTCATTAAAAGCAATTTAAGAAGTCGAAATATTGACTTTGAAGGAAAAGATGTCAGTCAAGGCGGTCCTTGGGGTTATCGCCATCAATTTAATATTGCTGATAGTGGATTTGGATCACGTGGTCCAAGAGTTCATAATGATCGGGCTGGTGAAGTTGGACGAACATTGAATGCTAAAGATTTTGATTTGGATCGAATATTTAGCAAAGATGGAGTTCAGATAATTCATTTGTCAGGATTGATTGCTGCATTATCACCTGAAACAAGTAACTTCTGTTTGGAGTTAACCCGAGCGGCAAAAAAATATGGAACAAAAATTTCCTTTGATTTAAATTATCGAGCATCATTCTGGAAAGGACGAGAAAAAGAACTTAGAGAAGCCTTTACGGAGATTGCATCGGTTTCAGACGTACTCGTCGGTAATGAAGAAGATTTTCAGCTTTGTCTTGGGATAAAAGGTCCGGAGGCGGGCGGAAAAGAGATTGAAGAAAAGATTGAAAGTTTTAAAGAAATGATAGGAAGAGTAAAAGAAAAATTTTCCAATGCATCAGTGTTTGCTACTACTTTGCGTAAAGTTATAAATACAAACAAACATTTATGGGGAGCGATACTACTTGAAGGCAATAACTGGCATGTAGTAAATCCGCGCGAGATTAATGTCCTTGATAGAATTGGAGGGGGTGATGGATTCGTTGGTGGTTTGATTTACGCGATTCTTAAAAACTGGGAACCGGAGAAATGGATTCAATTCGGTTGGGCTTCAGGCGCTTTGGCAACTACTTTTGAAACTGATTACGCTCAGCCTGCGGATGAAGAAATGATTTGGAGTGTTTGGGAAGGTAATGCACGAGTAAAACGATAATGAAAAATGTTAGAGAGATTAAAAGTTATTTACCTGAATTTCCAGGTTGGGAGAAAAATTAATGCTTTATTTTGCAAAAGGCTCCGAACATACTTCGTTTAGTAATGATGAAATTAAAGAGGCTCTTTTTTCTGCGCTCGATAAATTGGGTAAAAGAAAAAAAGTTCTTGCAATTCCACCTGACTTTACGCGATTCCATTCGCAAGCCGGAATCTTGACCGAACTTGCATGGCAATATTATCAGGATAATCTTGTTGATATTCTCCCGGCGCTTGGTACGCACGCCGCAATGACTTCTTCCGAAATAAAAAAAATGTATGGAAACACACCGGGACATCTTTTCCGGATTCATAATTGGAGAGAAGATTTAGTTACACTCGGGACGGTTCCTTCTGAATTTATTAAAGAAGTATCAGAAGGAAAATTAAATTATGCATGGCCGGCACAAGTAAACAAATTACTTGCAGAAGGCGGGCATGACCTTATTTTGTCCATAGGACAAGTTGTTCCGCACGAAGTTGTTGGACTGGCTAATTATAATAAAAATATTTTTGTCGGTACCGGCGGTAAAGAAGGTATAAATGGAAGTCATTTTCTTGGCGCAGTTTATGGCATGGAAAGAATGATGGGAAGAGCTAATACACCGGTAAGAAAAGTTCTCAACTATGCTTCGGATCATTTCGCAAAACATTTACCAATAATTTATGTGCTCACAGTGGTTGGGAAAGATGAAGGTGGAGCATTAGTTATTCGAGGTCTGTACATTGGAGACGATGAAGAATGTTTTAATCTAGCAGCGAGCTTATCGGTGAAGGTTAATTTTGAAATGGTGGATAAACCGTTGATGAAAGTGGTCGTGTATCTCGATCCGTTAGAATTTAAAAGCACATGGTTAGGCAACAAAAGCATCTACAGAACCAGAATGGCAATTGCCGACGGCGGTGAGTTAATTGTGCTTGCCCCTGGCTTAAAAGAATTTGGTGAAGATAAAACGATTGACAGTTTGATTAGAAAATATGGCTACGTTACTACTCCCGAGGTGTTAAAATTCGTCGCTGAAAATGAAGACTTAAAACACAACCTCAGCGCTGCCGCACATCTTATTCACGGTTCTTCAGAAGGACGATTTACCATAACCTATTGCCCCGGTCATATTTCAAAAGAAGAAATAGAAAAAGTCAATTTCAATTACGGAGATTTGCAACAGATGCTTGAAAAATATAACCCCGATGAGCTCAAGGACGGTGTTAAGGTTATGCCTGACGGAGAAGAAATATTTTATATTTCAAATCCCGCGCTTGGCTTATGGGCTTATAAAGATAGGTTCAAGGACTAACTAAAATGCAAGACCGCATTCGAATAATTGCAGATTGTAACATTCCTTCTCTGAAAGGAGTTTTAGAACCTTTTGCCGACGTTGAATATTTATCTCCAAATGAGATCACGAAAGAAAAAGTTGCTTTTGCAGATGCATTATTGATCCGCAGCCGTACGGTGTGTGATAAAAATTTGCTGGCAGGCTCGGCTGTTAAATTTATCGCCACTGCAACAATTGGATTCGATCATATTGATGCACATTATTGTGATTCAAACAACATTAAATGGATTAGTGCGCCGGGTTGTAATTCCGGTTCGGTACAGCAATATATTGCATCCGTTCTTGTTACCCTGGCAATAAAAAAGAATTTTAACTTACCCGAGAAAACAATTGGAATAGTTGGAGTAGGAAATGTTGGGAGAAAGGTTGAAAGACTTGCTAAAGTTTTAGGGTTGAAGGTTTTGCTTAACGATCCCCCTCGTGAAAGAATTGAAGGGAGCGAGAATTTTGTGTCGCTTGAAAAATTAGTTTCCGAAAGTGATATAATTACTTTTCACGTTCCTTTGAATAAAAATGGAGTTGATAAGACCTTTCATTTAGCTGATGAAGAGTTTTTTGAAATGTTCGGCGGGCATAAAACATTAATTAACTCTTCGCGAGGAGAAGTCGTAAAAAATAGTGCATTAAAGTCCGCTATTCGAAGTGGCAAAGTAGAAATGTCTGCCCTGGATGTTTGGGAGAGTGAACCTGCTATTGATTTTGAGCTAATGAAGATGGTTGATATAGCAACGCCACACATTGCAGGTTATTCAGCTGACGGTAAAGCCAACGGAACTGCAATTTGTGTAAATGGTTTAGCTGACTTCTTTACGTTTGACATAGTAAAAAACTGGTATCCCTCAATGATACCGGAACCAGACAACTCGCAATTGATTAGTCTCAAAACAGATGATAAAGATAATTCTTCTATCGTCGCTGATTATATCTTATCAACTTATAATGTTCTGGAAGATGATAAACGATTAAGAAACTCGGGTGATACTTTTGAAAAACAGCGGGAAGAATACCCTGTGCGTAGGGAATTCTCTTATTACAATATCGAAGTTTCAGATGCAAACGAAAGTTTCAAAGAACAATTGCTGCAGTTAGGATTTAATTTTAAATAAAGGAACGAAAAATGATCAAAACTGATATTGGATTAATTGGAATTGGAGTGATGGGAGAAAACCTCGTCCTTAATATGGAAAGTAAAGGCTTTTCCGTCTCTGTTTTTGATATAGCGAGAGAAAAAGTTGAAAGGTTTGTTCTCGGTCGAGCAAAAGGCAAAAATATTTTTCAGTGTTTGTCACTTCAAGAACTTGTTATATCATTGGAGTCCCCAAGAAAAATAATGATGATGGTTCCCGCCGGAAAACCTGTTGATGAAATCATTGAAAAATTGATTCCCTTTTTGGAAAAAGGTGATATTGTCATTGATGGAGGCAATTCCCATTATCCGGATACAACCAGAAGAACGCAATATCTTGAAGGAAAGGGTTTTTTATACATCGGAACAGGAGTTTCCGGAGGAGAAGAAGGCGCATTGAAAGGTCCATCACTTATGCCTGGTGGTTCTAAAGCTGCATGGCATCATGTAAAACCAATATTCCAGGCGATTGCTGCAAAGGTTGATGGAGGGACACCGTGCTGCGATTGGGTTGGAGAAAACGGCGCCGGTCATTTTGTTAAAATGGTTCATAACGGTATTGAGTACGGCGATATGCAGTTGATCTGCGAAGTGTATCAAATCATGAAATATCTTCTTAGGATGAACTACGGCGAGATGTCTCAAGTGTTCAATGACTGGAACGAAAGTGAATTAAATAGTTACCTTATCGAAATTACAAGGGACATTCTTGGATACAAAGATGAAAACGGCAATCCTCTTGTCGAACAAATTCTGGATACAGCCGGTCAAAAAGGTACCGGTAAATGGGCAGTGCTTGCATCACTCGATTTTGGCGCTCCACTTACGTTAATCGGGGAAGCTGTTTATGGAAGAACCCTCTCGGCTTTGAAAGATGAAAGAGTTGAAGCATCAAAAATTTTTTCCGGACCTAAACCAAAATTTGACGGTGATAAGAAACAATTCATCGAAGATTTGAAAAAAGCCTTGTACGCATCCAAGCTGGTTTCGTACGCACAAGGTTATGTGCTCATGAAATATGCCGCAAAAGAAAATGGATGGAACTTGAATAACGGCGGTATAGCGATGATATGGCGCGGCGGATGTATCATTCGTTCTGCATTCTTAGGAAAAATTAAAGAAGCATTCGATAAGAATCCGGGTCTTTCAAATCTTTTGCTTGATCCTTTCTTCAAAGAAAAAATTGAATCTTCACAAGATTCTTGGAGAAACGTTATTTCTACAGCTGTGCTGAACGGAATATGGATTCCTGCTTTATCCACCGCTCTCAATTATTTTGACGGCATTAGAAATGAAAGATTGCCTGCAAATTTATTGCAAGCACAAAGAGATTACTTTGGTGCGCATAGTTATGAACGCACCGATAAGCCGCGAGGAGAGTTTTATCATACGAATTGGACAGGCAGAGGCGGAGATACCTCTTCTTCGGTATATTCAGTGTAATTATTTTTAAATTTTGCAGCGAGGATAAAATGGAAATTTTAGTCGGAACTTATTTGAGCAAGAGTAAAATCAGGACAGTTGTTGTAGATTTTTTAGCGCTGTCAGTTATTTATTTGCTTCCTACTTTGTCACATTTAACGGGCATCCCGTTTTACTATCTTGAGCCGATGAGAATAGTCGTGCTGCTGTCACTCATGGTCACGCATCGTTGGAATAGTTTGATGTTAGCATTAACCATTCCGCTTTTCTCATTTCTTATTGCATCTCACCCGGCAATGTTCAAAGTATTGTTAGTAACTATTGATCTCACTTTAAATATTTTGCTTTTTTTATTTTTTGTAAAGAGGCTTAAAGAAACATTCGTATCAGTATTTCTCAGTATCGGTATTTCAAAAATTTTCTACTATTTATTAAAGTATACATTCATTCAGTTTAACCTTCTTGATGGTGATTTAGTTACAACTTCATTATACATCCAAATTATTCTGATGGTGCTGCTGAGTTTTGTCGTGGCGCTTTGGGGAAAGCAATTAAAAAATAAAACTAATTTATCTTAAGCAATATCCATTCAATTAAAAAAGGATTTCTTATGAGTGATAAAATCGGAAAAAGCGAGGCAGTAGAAAAAATCGGTCATTTTAGGTGGTCAATTGTTGCTCTTTTATTTTTTGCAACAACAATAAATTATATTGATCGCCAGGTACTTGGGATATTAGCTCCGGTGCTTCAAAAAGAAATCGGCTGGAACGAAATTGATTACGGTTATATCGTTACAGCTTTTCAAGCCGCTTATGCGATAGGGCTGGTTGTTGTCGGAGGATTAATTGATAAATTTGGGACCAAAATTGGTTATTCACTTGCCATCTTTGGATGGAGTATTGCCTCAATGTTTCATGCTGCCGCAACAAGTGTTATTGGGTTTGCAACAGCAAGATTTGCTTTAGGTTTAAGTGAAGCCGGAAATTTTCCTGCTGCTATCAAAACGGTTGCTGAATGGTTTCCTAAAAAAGAAAGGGCTTTCGCAACGGGAATATTTAATTCCGGTTCGAACATCGGAGCCATTGCTGCACCATTAGTTGTCCCCTGGATTACCATTACCTACGGTTGGCAAGAAGCTTTTATAGCTACCGGCGCATTGGGGTTCATCTGGTTAATTCTCTGGTGGGTGTTGTATGAAAAACCGGAGCATCATAAAAGATTAAAAAAGCCAGAATTAGACTACATCCTTTCTGATCCGGCTGAGACAAGTGTTAAGATCCCATGGCTTCAATTAATTAAGTATAAACAAACCTGGGCTTTTGCTATCGCCAAATTTTTAACTGATCCAATTTGGTGGTTTTATCTTTATTGGATCCCCAAATTTTTATTTAAAAATTATGGAATTACACTTGATCAAATTGGACCGCCTTTGATTATCATTTATGTTATGGCAGATGTAGGAAGTATCGGTGGCGGGTGGCTTTCTTCATTTTTCATTAAACGCGGATTCACCGTAAACAAAGGACGAAAAGCCGCAATGTTAATTATGGCGCTTTGTGTTGTGCCGATTGTTTTCGCTTCACAGGCATCAGAGATGTGGATTGCTGTTATGTTATTAAGCATAGCCACAGCGGCTCATCAAGGTTGGTCAGCAAATTTATTTACTACCGTCTCCGATTTATTCCCGAAGAAAGCTGTTGCTTCTGTCGTAGGGTTCGGCGGAATGGCCGGTGCGATAGGTGGAATGATGATTGCAACATTTGCCGGTTTTATCCTTCAGCTGACAGGAAGTTACGTCTGGTTGTTCATAATATCAGGTTCGGTTTACTTGATTGCGTTTTTTATCTTTAATCTTCTTGCCCCGCACTTAGAACCGATTAAAGAAACAATTTGAAATCAGGTGATTTGAAGCGTAGAAGCTCACTTCATTAAGGAATAACTAATTATTCGGCGCGTCACAGGTTCAGAAACTTTCCGTGCGCACTTGCTTAAAGCCTTAGAAGTATAAAGACTTATAAGGCTTTTATTTTTCCTATTCTGGTTTCACTCGGAACATCCATCTAATTTTTTTTTTACAAAATGCTAAAAGATTTAAAACCTGAATTACCTTATAGATTAATAAAACCCCGGTTTCACTCTTAACAAAGAAATACCTAAGTTTAAATACATTTTTATAAAATTTTTCACAGGGAAGACAATGGAAAAGGAAAATGATTTAACTGCAAAAGCGGAAGGTTTTGATGATTCCGCTTACTCCATGGAAACACATCTCATTTATGGTAAAAACCAATCAACTAAATGGGATTATACACACCACGTAGTTGCCCCTCTTTCTTCTTCGGTTATTTTCAGACTCGATTCAGTTGAACGCGGCGCTGAAGGTTTTTCAGAATTCGCTCACTCAAATTTAATAACTGAAAATGCACACCCGATCTACATCTATGATCGCCTTGGTGAACCGAATAAAGACATGCTTGAGGAGAACCTTGCCTACATTGAAAAAGGTGAAATGGCTCTCACCTTTTCAACCGGTATGGGAGCTATTTCGGGGATATTTGGAATTCTGACTAAAACCGGCGATGAAATTATTTCTCACCGGACACTTTATGGATGCACTTTTTCTCTCCTTAATAATTGGTATCCAAGATATCAGATCAAAAATATTCAAGTTGATTTAACTAAACCGGAAAATATTAATAAAGTCCTTTCCGATAAAACCAGGGTGGTATATTTTGAATCTCCTTCAAATCCGAATTTAGATATTATTGACATCGGCGCCATCAGGAAAATTGTTGATGAAGTGAATGTGCAGAGAATTGAAAGTGAAAAAGTTTATATCGTTGTTGATAACACTTTTGCAACGCCATACTGTCAAAGGCCCATTGAACTTGGAGCTGATTTTACTATTCATTCTTTGACAAAAGGAATCGGAGGATTCGGTACAGATATGGGCGGTGTGGTTATCGGCAAAAAATCCTTTTATGATTCTCTTGTGTTATACCGTAAAGATTTTGGCGCCGTTCTTAACACGAAAGCTGCATGGACAATACTCACTTATGGATTGCCGACTTTACAGCTCCGCATCAGTAAGCAAATCGAGAATGCACAGAAAATTGCTGAGTATCTTTCCTTGCATCCTAAAATTGATTTAGTAAACTATCCCGGTTTACCCTCGTTTAAATATTACGAATTAGCAAAAAAACAAATGAAAGATTTTCATGGAAATTTTGCTCCCGGCAGTTTGCTCTTTTTTGCTTTAAAAGGAAATACCTATGAGGAGATGAGAGAATTAGGCAGAAAATTTATGAACTATGCCGCAAAAAATGCTTACACGATGACCCTTGCGGTTAGTCTCGGGCATACGCGAACCTTGATTGAACATCCTGCTTCAATGACACATTCGGCTGTTCCGGCTGATAAGTTGGTGGAATCGGGAATCCACCCGGGCGGCATCAGGCTTGCTTGCGGAATAGAAAATGTTGAAGATATATTGAAAGATCTTGAGAGATGTTTGCAGATTATTTAATCAGTTCAAAGTGTAAAGTAGAAAGTAGAAAGTTATATGTTGAAGCGGGTTGGAATAATTTACAAACAACCGGCAATGAACCACTATCAAAATGCCGAAGGAGATTTAATGGATAAAAATAAAAGGCTATTTGTCGTTCCTGTTATTTCATCTTTGCAGGATATGATTATTAAATCCTCGCAAAAGTACAACCAAAAAGTAGCGCTCGAAGATTTAACAAATACACCGGTTTCGAAAGTCTCATACACAGAATTACTCGAAAATATTTTACAGTTTGGTTCTGCACTTCAACAATTAGGCATTAAAGAGAGGACGCATGTTGCACTGATCGGTGAAAATCGTGTACAATGGGGAATTGCTTATCTTACGTTAATGGCATTCAATTATGTTGTTGTTCCCATTGACAAAAACCTTCCCCCGAATGAAATATTAAACATCATTCACGAGTCTGATGCTGAGGTGATTATCTTCTCTGAAACTTATTCTCAATTACTTTCAGAAAAAAAAGATGTCCTCATACGGTTGAAGCATTTCATTTCTATGGATGTGCAAAAAAAGAATGATTCATTTCTTTCGATGGTAGAAATGATCGCCTCATCTCAACCTTTCACGGTGAACCAGCTTCCAAAAATTAATCCCGACGAATTAGGAGAAATTATTTTTACATCAGGTTCTCTTGGAAGAGCAAAGGGAGTAATGCTGAGTCAAACAAACTTGGCAGCAAATTTAATGGCAATGACAAAAATGCTTTTCATCTACCCGGATGATAAATTCCTCTCCGTTCTGCCAATGCATCATACCTACGAATGTACGTGTGGATTTTTATGTCCCGTATACAGCGGAGCGTCGGTTCATTTTGCACGCTCGTTAAAATCAGTTTCGGAAGATATTCAGAAAGTCCATGCAACAATGCTGCTTGGCGTTCCGCTGCTGTTCGAAAAAATGTTCCGTGCAATTTATAAAGCGATTGAAAAAGATAAAGTAAAATCGGCAATAATGAAGCCATTGATATCGCTTACAGATTTTGCACAAAAAGCCGGGTTGAAAAATTTCAAGAAGAAGATATTTTCTGAACTGCATCAAAAATTTGGCGGCTCAATTAGGTTATTTATTGCCGGAGGCGCGGCACCGGATCCAAAAGTCTCGAAAGGATTAAGAGACTTCGGATTCAATTTTATACAGGGATACGGGCTTACTGAAACTTCTCCGATCCTGGCATTGAACCAGATTGATAATTTTAAAGATAACGCGGCGGGATTACCCTTACCCGGTGTTCAAATTAAAATAAATGATCCGGATGGAGACGGAATCGGTGAAATTTATGCTAAAGGATCAAGTATAATGCTTGGTTACTATAAAAATGAAAAATCTACTTCGGAAACATTTGAAGAAGGTTGGTTTAAGACCGGTGACCTTGGCTTTATTGATAGTGAAGGATTTTTGCATCTAAGCGGAAGAAAGAAAAACGTTATCATTGCAAACAACGGTAAAAATATTTTCCCGGAAGAGATTGAAGATATTTTGCATCGCAGTGCCTATGTTATGGAATCGCTTGTCTTCGGCGAAAAAGACGAGAAGCACGATGAAAGGATTGCCGCACAAATTTTTGTTGATGCAGAGGCTTTTATCGAATATTCTGAAAAAAATAACGTTCCTATTACCGAAGAATTAATTCAGCATAAAATAAGCGAAGTAATTAAAGACACTAATCAGCAACTCGCATCGTTTAAACAAATTAAAAAGTTTTATATTCGTCAACAAGAATTTGAAAAAACTACAACACAGAAAATTAAACGATATGCTGCAGGAAATGCCGAAGGATAAGGGAGTCTGTAGCTGCGTCGTGATGAAATTTTGTTTGGGTTGACACCCTCATTTCTTAAGCCGGAATTGTTTTGATTAGTTAATTTTAATAAGTTTCTGAAAAGTTTTTAGAAGTCTCTAATAATAAAACGAAAAAATTAAAAAAATATTTTTAACCATCGAGAATTACAATGAGAATCGGAATTCCAAAAGAAGGTAAATACGAGGAAAAACGTGTTGCATTAGTGCCAGCCGGTGTGGATGCATTGATCAAAGCAGGGCATACAGTCTATTTTCAAAAAGGGGCAGGAAATGACAGTCATTTTTCAGACGATGAATATGAATCGCTGGGAGCTAAGATTGTTTATTCAACGGAAGAAGTTTTTCAGCGTTCTGAGATTATCGCAAAGGTTGCACGCATTACTGAAGAAGAGTCGGGGTATCTGCAGGAGGATCAAATAATTTTTTCTTTCCTTCAGCTAGTTGTAAGCGAAAAGAAAGTGCTCTCCAATCTTCTGGCAAAAAAAGTAACTGCGATAGGCTATGAATTAATCGAAAGTGAAACAGGGTTGCCCGTGCTTCAATCTATGAGCGAAATTGCCGGTCCCGTTTCCATCCAGGTAGCTGAAGGGTTGTTGGAGAGTAAAAGTAGCTTTGGCAGAGGTGTGCTTCTTGGCGGAATTACCGGTGTTTCTCCGGCTGCAGTCGTAATTATTGGCGCGGGAGTGGTAGGAACCAGTGCGGCAAAAGCCGCTCTCGGACGAGGAGCGCAGGTAATCGTGTTAGATAAAGATCTAAATCGTTTGAGGAAAATTGATGAAACATTTCAACGAAAAATTACAACAGTAATGGCAAACCCATATACCATTTCGCGCGGTGTAAAATTTGCTGATGTTCTTATTGGCGCCGTGTTAATGAAAGGGGAAAAAACTCCTCACCTTGTAACCGAAGAAATGGTAAAGACCATGAAAAAAGGAGCTGTTATTGTTGATGTGAGTATTGACCAGGGAGGATGTGTCGAAACTAGCAGGCCAACAACCATCTCAAATCCAATTTTCACAATGCATGATATTATTCATTACTGCGTCCCCAATATGCCGGCGCTTGTTGCCCGCACCGCAAGCTACGGATTAACTAATTCATCCTTAAATTATATTATAGATATTGCAGACAATGGACTTTCCGCTGCAGTCATTGAAGACCCCGGATTATCGAAAGGAATTTGCACCCACAACGGCTATTGTTCAAACGAGATCATTGCCGAAACGTTCAATGTTGAGTTCAGAAGAATCCATTTTTTTTCAACGAATTAGATTAATATGAAGATGAAGTTATGATGACCGATACTACCGCTAAACCGATATATGCTTCGAGTACTTTAAAAAACTATTCTCAGAAATTAGTTTCCGCCGGGGAAGCCGTTAAAGTAATAAAATCAAATGATAACGTAGTTATTCATTCTAATTGCGCTATGCCGTTCAAATTGATTGATGCAATGGTTGCCCGCAAGGATGAACTTGAAAATGTTAAACTCTTTCATGCGTTATCGGTCGGGAAACTTCCTTATTTTGAACCGGGAATGACGAAACATTTTCGGCATTACTCAACTTTTATGGGAAGCGAGGCAAGAAAATCGTTCGCAAGAGGTGAAGCTGATTTTATTCCTGTCTATTTATACGAAGTTCCCCTTTTATTTTCTACTGGAATTATCAAGCCAAATGTTTCATTGATCCATGTATCTCCGCCGGACGAACACGGTTTCTGTTCCTACGGTGTTGAAGTCGGGATTACGAAATCACCTACGGAGAAAGCAGACATCATCATTGCCCAGGTGAATAAACAAATGCCACGTGTTCTTGGCGACAGCTTCATCCATATCAGTAAAATAACATATGTTGTTGAAATGGATGAACCAATTCCGGAACTTCCGCAATCTGAACGAAATCTTACCCAGGAATGGATAACTATTTATTCCAAGATTGGTGAGAACATAGCTGAGTTGATAGAAGATGGTTCCACTCTTCAAATGGGTATCGGAGTTATTCCGGATAATGTTTTAAAATTTTTAGAAAACAAGAAAGACCTCGGCATTCATACTGAAATGTTTGCCGACGGAATTATAGATCTTGTTGAAAAGGGGATAATTACAAATTCGAAAAAAACTTTGCACCAGGGGAAAATGATTGCCGGTTTTGTTCTGGGCACTCAACGTTTGTATAATTTCATTCATAACAATCCCATGATAGAATTCCATCCGCAGGAATACGTTAACGATCCTTTTATTATTTCGCAAAACGCTAAAATGGTAGCGATTAATTCAGCTATTGAAGTTGATCTTACCGGGCAGGTTTGTTCGGATTCAATCGGGACAAAAATTTACAGCGGATTTGGCGGGCAGGTAGATTTTATTCGCGGAGCGGCTCGTTCTAAAGGAGGAAAACCGATCATCGCGCTTCCTTCAACAACAAAAGATTTCTCCATCTCAAGAATTACTCCCGTTCTTAAATCGGGAGCCGGGGTTGTAACTAATCGTGCTGATGTTCATTATGTAGTTACTGAATATGGTGCTGTGCAGCTTCATGGTAAATCAATCCGCGAGCGTACAGGTTCACTTATCGGGATTGCTCATCCAAAATTTAGGAGTGAACTTACAGAATTTGCTAAACAAAATAACTACATTTAGGTATTGATGATTGCTGTTATCGGTGACATTCACGGCTGCTATTTAACTTTGCGCAAATTAATCAAAGAAGTCCGTAGACAATATTTCGATATTATGATGTACGCGACCGGAGATTTGGTAGACCGCGGAAATTTCCCCGTTGAAGTTTTTGAATTACTTCTTGATGAAGGAATTCAGTTCACAAAAGGAAACCACGATTTAATGTTTTTGTATTCCTATACTAGACCGCTCCATCCTTTTGTTCATTCATGGGGTTATAACGGAAACGAAAAAACGATCTCTGCGTATGCCAAACACCCCAATTACTTAAGTAAACATTTAGACTATATCGAGATCGCCCCTTTGTTCCTTCATTTTGATGATTGTCTTATCACTCACGCCGGAATAGCCAGCATTTATGCAAAAGAGTTTCGGGGTTACAGACCCATTAGTGATGAATTCCTCCAACAGTTTTGTCCAAAGCATATCAATGAAACCACCGGAGTTGTTTGGAACAGGAATCCTTTATTGAATTTAGGAAAATTACAAATTGTAGGACATACCCGGCATGCTAAAGTGACACATAATGAAATCAGCAACGCTGTTTATGTTGATACTTCAGTCTATACGGGAGATCGCTTAAGTGCGGTTATTATTGAAGAAGGTGAGGTGGTGGATATCATTTCAGTTGAAACTGAGTTAGACGATATTGCGTAAAATTAGGAATTAGATAGTTAGTAAAAATATTCTGCGCAACATGATAAGAATATTTGCTGAGTAGAAAATAGTTAAGTGCCTTGATGAATGAAAATGAATGGATGAATGTTTTTCATTCAGTCATGCAACCATTCATTCATTCGATGATTACAAATTATTTAGTTCTGGCTCTGCCAGGTTATGAATTAGGCACTTAGAGAATCGCTATCGCTAACATGTTAACGATAATTGAATAACGAATAATGAACAAGAAATAATGAATTTCGAAGTTAAAGCAATAAGCA
>MNVA01000150.1 GCA_001871325.1 Ignavibacteria bacterium CG1_02_37_35 | reverse complement strand
AGTACCGGAGGTTGGGGCAGTCAATTCACTGCGGTCTTCGCATCCAACGAAAACAACTGCGATAAAGCTAAGACTAAAGAGAACATTTAATATTTTTTTCATAATTTCTATTCCTCCAATGGTTATAAGTTATATGATAAACTGAGTGAAAACAAATTAGCTGTTGAGTTATATGTTCCGTTAAAGGGTTCTTTAATTTGTGGATCATAGGTAACGCTGCTAACCATTGAATTAGTAATTGTTCTTTCAAACATTCTTAAAAACAAGTAGGATACATCGACAGACAAATTATCCATTACTTTGTAACCTGCACCTATTGAAAAACCTAATCTGTCTGCATCCGGTAAAGTTGCATCAACAAACTGATCTTTTACAGGATTTTTATCGTACAATAATCCAGCAGAAAGATCGAGATCATCGCTATACTGATAATTGGCACCGAACCGCATAGCGTAATTGTTTTCATACATACGCGGTGCAGAAGTAGAAGTTTTTGAAGAAGTGAAATCAACTCTTAAAGTGTCATAGCTTGACCAGCCAACCCATTGGAAATCAGTTGAGAGCAATAATTTATCATTGTATTGATAGGAGACACCAACAACCAATTGTTGAGGAGTGGTGAGCGTTGCAGTAATATCACCGTTTGGAAGCGAACTTGCTGCCAAAGCCGAGCCGCCTGTTGAAGCAGCTGTTCCGGTAAAATCAAACTGAACTTCGCTTCTATAATTTACACCGAAGTTGAGATTGCAATCTGCTTTATACATCAAGCCGGCGGTAAATCCCATAGCGGAAGTAGCGTCACCTTTCATATCAACGTTAGCGATTGTTTCTCCAAGATATGCTGAAGGAATTTTAACATCCTTGTTAATTAATACATTGCCGAAAGCATATTGAAGACCAACACCGACAGATAAATTGTCGCTAATCTTATAAGCAATTACCGGATTGAGATTAAAGGTTTCAACTGCAATTTCAAGACTAACAAATCTTCCATCCCATGCAGAAGGCCATTTAGTACCAAGCCCAAACGGATTGTTGAAACCCAAGCCCGCATAGAGTTCATCGGTGATTTGGTATGTGGCGTAAAAATGGATAGGAGTAAATAACTGACTTTCCATTTTTGTTTCATTAACTTTAGGACTGATCCCTCTGAAAGTAGAACTAGGAGCAATTAACGTTGACCCCATCATCAATTTAAAGCCGCTCATTTGTGTAATGCCTGCATTATTGAAATACAAGATTGAAGGGTCTAAAGCAGCGGCAGTAAACGCGCCTCCCATAGCCATAGCCCGTGCGCCATGTTCATTTATTTGGAATCCGCTTCCGAATGCAGTTGAGCAGAGAAGCAAAAAAGCGCACAGAACAGTATTGAGTTTTTGTTTCACGTAACCTCCTTATGGTTTAGTGTTTGATATGTAGTTATGAATATGATCCATTGTTTATTCGATCCTAAAAAGTTTCGATCCTTTTTCAACAGGAGTATTTTCTTGTACATAAATTTTTTTTAATAATCCGCTAAAAGGTGAAGTAACTTCATTTTCCATTTTCATCGCTTCAAGTATTAGCACAGACTCACCAATAACAATTTCTTCATTTTCCTTCTTTTGAATTTTCAATACCATTCCCGGCATAGGAGAAACGACATCTTCTTTATGGCGGCTCTTTTCCGAGTGGGCTAAAATAGTTTCAGCATTTATTTCTAATTTTGACCGAACTATACATTCAAAATAATTCCCTTTGGTTAAAATAGCAATTTTATTTTTATCTTTTGCAACTTTTGTTATATCAAATGTTTTTTTATCAAGCCGAAGAAAATAATGATATTCATTGTCTTTTGAAAGATCGAACTGAAATTCTTTTCCCTCAACCAGTACTTTGTTACCGTTGATGAATTGTACAACTTTTTCTTTCCCATTAATGGATACGTAAACTTCATTCATACCGGAGTTCCGTCCATTTATTGGAAGTTGAAACTACTTTTACATGCTTATTATTTTGCGGCAGTAGTTTTAAATAGGCTGAAAAGATAGCAGCCGCGTTCTCCAAATCTTCATTCTGACATATCTCCCTGACTCCTGAAAAATCTTCTTCAATAAGGTCAATTGTGTATTCCCCGCTGATGAATTTATCATTTTTAAGAATTCGTTTGAGGAAGGTAATATTAGTTTTTATTCCCGCAATGAGGTAATCGCTTAATGCGATATCCATCCTCTTAATAGCCGCATACCTCTGTTTTTCCATTACCGATATTTTCGAAAGGAGCGGGTCATAAAAACGGGATATTTCCGAACCGGTTTCGATCCCCCTGTCAACACGAATGTTGGGACCCGAAGGTAACCGGTGATATTCAACTGTTCCGGTTATTGGGAGAAAATTATTTTCCGGGTCTTCTGCATAAATACGACATTCAATAGCATGTCCAAGAATGTGTAAATCATCCTGCTTAAAACTTAGTGGTTCCCCGGCTGCAATTTTCATTTGTTCTTTTACAAGATCAATTCCGGAGATAAATTCCGTAACCGGATGCTCAACCTGCAGACGCGTATTCATTTCGAGGAAGAAAAAGTTTTTATACTTATCAACTAAAAATTCAATGGTTCCCGCATTAAAATAACCACAAGATTTAGCTGCGTTAATTGCAGCGGAAGTCAATTTTTTACGAGTCTCTTCATCTAGAAAAGAAGAAGGTGCTTCTTCAATTACTTTTTGGTGCCGCCGTTGAACGGAACATTCTCTTTCAAAAAGGTGACAGTAATTACCGAATTTATCAGCAATGATTTGCACTTCAATATGTTTTGGATGTTCAACCAATTTTTCGATATATACCGCGTCATCACCGAATGCTTTTAACGCTTCACGTTGTGCAGAATCAAATGCGGATGCGATTTCGGTTTCTGCAAACACGCGTTTCATGCCTTTACCGCCGCCCCCGGCGCTTGCTTTGAAAAGAATAGGATAACCGATTTCGTTAGCGCTAATTTTTGCCGCATCGAGTGATAGAATTTTTTCAGTAGTTCCGGGGACGATCGGCACGCCGTTACGTTTCATTAATTTTCTTGCTGCCGTTTTGCTTCCCATCATTTCCACCGATTTGGAAGAGGGACCAATAAAGACTATTCCGCTTTCTTCAACTTTTTTTATGAAGGAAGCATTCTCCGATAAAAAACCATAACCCGGATGAATGGCATCGGCGTTGATTGCTTTAGCAAGTTGAATAATTTTGTCTTGATTGAGATACGATTCGGATGGAAGCGACTCCCCGATAAAATAAGATTCATCAGCTAAACGGGCGTGAAGTGCATACTTATCACTTTCGGAATAAACCGATGCAGAGACGATCTCAAGTTCTTTGCATGCCCGGATGATGCGAACCGCTATCTCTCCCCTATTTGCAATGAGAATTTTTTTAAACAAGTGCGACCTATTTAAGTTCGACTATAGTGATTCCTTCGCCGCCAAATTCCACCGGGGCGAAATAAAAGTTTTTTACACCTTCGTGCTTTTTAAGAATTTCTTTCACCATATTTTTTAAAGCTCCTGTTCCTTTTCCGTGCAGTATTTCAACTTGAACATAATTGCCGGAATAGGCGGCATCTAAAAATTTCACAACTTCAAATTCAACTTGATCGGGTTTCTCACCGCGCAAATCTAACCGGTATTTTATTTCTGAGGTATCCGGTGAGTAAAAAATATTTTCGCTCACTTTTATTGCTTCTTTATTTGCGTGAACCAACGAACTTGTTTTAACTTGAATCTTTAAAGAACCAACTAAGATTGAGGCTTCTTTTTTGTCTTTAGACAACTCAAATATTTTACCGGTAGTTGAAGTATTTTTTATTTGGGCATAATCATCTATTTCAAAATTAACAGAATTTTGCGATAAGTCAACATCTTCTTTCACAAAATCTTTTACCGTTCCAACCAAATTGGCTACAGTTTCGCGGGAAATTTTTATACTCTCTTTGTCAGCCTTATTCTCTTTTATTTCTTTTATTGTTTTCTCTATAGTTTTTTTAGAAGAAATTAAGAACGATTCTGCCTCTTGTTTTGTTTTCTTCAAAATTTCTTTCTTTTCTTTCTCGAACTGAAGATTCTTTTGCTGATAGAGACCGGTAAGCCCCGCGAGCCGGCTATTCTCTAAGCTAATTTGTTGTAACTGAGTGTTAAGTGCATTTGATTTTTCCTCCAAACTTAACAACATCTCTTCCATTTTCTGCTGATCATTTTCAAGGAATTTTTTTGCGTTATTCAAGAAACCATCTTCAAAACCGATACGCTTCGCAATTTCAAAAGCATAGCTTGAGCCGGGGAATCCTTGTTTGAAACGATACGTTGGTTTTATCGCAGCTAAATCAAACTCCATTGAAGCATTTTCAAAACCTTCAGTTTGATGTGCCAAAACTTTTAGACTATTGTGGTGCGTAGTTGAAAGAACTGTCGCTCCCTTATCCTTTAGTGAAAGCAGCACTGCTGATGCGAAGGCTCCACCGGCAGAGGGTTCTGTCCCGGTACCAATTTCATCAAGAAGAATTAGTGAATCTTCATCGGCTTCTTCAAGAATGCTCTTCAAATTTAAGATATGCGAACTGAACGTACTGAGATCATCTTCGAGCGATTGTTTGTCGCCGATGTCAACAAGAATCTTTTCGAAAAAATGAAAATTACTATCTGCATGAGCCGGAATATGCATCCCGCATAAAACCATAAGCAGAAGGAGTCCGGTGGTTTTTAACACAACCGTTTTGCCGCCTGCATTCGGACCCGTGATTACAATAATTTTCCCCCTGGTGATTGAAAAAGTTAGAGGAATAGTGTTACCCTGCCCAAATTTATTCAACAAAATCGGATGTCTTCCCTCTTGCAAGAAAAAGGGTTTATCTTTAAGGAGCGTTGGAAAACTACCCATCATTTCTATAGAATATTTAGCTTTCGCAAAAACTGCGTCAATTTGTGCAAGAGCTTTAAGCGAAGCCAGCAGCGGATGCCGGACGGTGCCAATTTTTTTAGTTACTTCTTTTAGAATCCTTTCGATCTCTCTTTTTTCTGCAAACTGAAGCGAAATAATTTCGTTATTCATCTGAAGCGTTTCTTCCGGTTCAATATAAACCGTTTGTCCCGTAGAAGATTCGCTATGAATAAATCCTTTGATATGTCGTTTATGTTCTGCTTTAACCGGAATAACCATTCTACCGTCTCGCAGGGTTATAAATTCTTCGCGGGTAAAATCTTCTTCTTTGAACTGTTTGGAAATTCTTTGCACGATACGGTTCAGATCCTGCTGCTTCTCTGCAATCTCCTGACGAATCTCATAAAGTTTTTTACTTGCTTTATCTTTTATCTCGCCGGTTTCAGTTATCACTTGATCAATTAAATGTTCGAAGACTTTATCAACAAAAAGATTTTGGGTAAGTTCTCTCAATTCGCTTGCTTCGGACTGAGCTGACTTAAAGAATTGAAAGATGTTCCGCGATATTTCTGCTAATCTTTTTATCTCCAATATTTTTTTTGCAGAAAGAAGTGATCCTTCAATTCCTGAGATCGCAAGGTCTTCCACAAGATCCGGAATATATTCAATGGGAGGGATACATTGTTGAATGAGAATTTCTTTTGCCTGCGTTACCCGAAGCCCTTCATTCTCTATTTCAATTTTGTTTTGCAGCGGAAGCAAGGAAACGATATTCTTTTTGCCGTTTGCGGTGATACAATATTTTGCGATGAAGGTAAGTACTTTGTCAAATTCTAACGCTTGGAGAACTGCCGTAGCTATCATTCTTTAATTGAATCTTTTTCTATGATCAATTCTTTAATAGATTTTTTCGGGTTGGGTGCATATTCGCCGATGTAATCAATTGTTCCCGGAAGTAATTTGTATAAAGTTGAATACGAAAAAGATTTTACTTGATCTTTTTCTGAAGGGACCTTGAAAATGTGAAGAAGATAGAGTGCTGCGCTGACAAAATAAACAATCTGAATAATCCCAACAATGCCCCCGGTCAGCCGATTCATAAAGTTATTAACCTTATCAAACGGATGAATAACCCTCTTCAGAAGAGAAGTAATGAGAACAACTAAAAGGAAAACTACAAATCCGCCAAATATTTCAGCAAGATATTTTTCCATGCCGAACATCTTGTTCAGAATCGTTCCAAATGGTACAGAGAGAAATATCCCGAGAAAAATTGCCAAAAAGAATCCGAGTGAACCGATAAGTTTGCGCACGAAGCCATCTTTGAAACCGAGAATAAAAGCGGCAATGGCAATAACGCCAAAAATTATATCTAAATAATTCAACTTATCCCCAGGAATTTTTCAACAAGTGATTTAACAATTTTCCCCTCAGCTTTCCCTTTAAATTGTTTCATTGCAGCCGGCATTAATTTTGCAAAATCTGCTTTGGTGGATGCGTTCACTTGAAGGGCAATGTTTTTTATTTCTTCAATAAGTTCATCTTCAGATAATTGCTTTGGTAAATATTCTTGCAAGATATTTAACTCAGCGCTCTCTTTACCGGCAAGATCCATTCGTCCTGCCTTGGTAAACATCTCAACCGATTCTCTTCTTTTTTTAACCGCGGTAGAAAGCATTGCAATTTCATCTTCGGGTGTAAGTTCTCTGTTGGCTCCGCTTTTATCAAACTCAAGGATCAACGCACGGATAGAACGAATAGTTTCGAGCCGAATTTTATCGCCCGACTTCATTGCCGTTTTCATATCTTCACTAATTTTTTCTCTTAAAGCCATTGAACAAACTCCATTTACTATTAAAAAAACAATTCGCCATTCTTTTGTAAGAAATATCCTACAAGCTGATGAACCCGAATATGCGCCTACGAATGTTGCGACTAAGGCGCCAAGTGATCCATAATTATCGCGGTAAAAAAAATTCAATACCGGTATTCAAATGCCAACTAATAACGCCCAAACCCATGGGCGTTTTGGGCTTATGAAACCAAGGAGAACTGAAACTCCCATCAGCATTGTTACTGTAATTCCCGTATCATCCCAGGTGGGTCGGGAATCAATCCAACCGATTAACATACCAAGTAAGGGTGCAAGAACAAAGAGTATCCGATCCCGGTATTTTTCTTTGATCCTAATTTTTTACTTCTCACTATTCTCACGACTAATTACCAACTAACCACTCCAAAATTAAACCAAATTACTCACTAAAAAAACACAGTAATTATCATTTGTACGCGGACGTATTGACCGCCAAGTTTTCCGGGCGAAAAATGAGAATTGCGAACAGCCCGCATGGCGGCTTCATCGCACCCGTATCCAATCCCTTGAATTATTTCAGTACGAACAACTTTTCCCAATTCATCAATATAAGTTTTAACTAAAACTTTGCCGGAAATATTATTTTGCTTTGCCTGTTCGGGGATTACGAGGCGGGATTGAATAGTATTGAACCCCCCTTTGGGTTCCGGCATATAATCAACTGCTGCATAATATTTTACCACCGGTTTAGGTTTTATCTCTTTGATGGGTACATCTGTAGTGACGGAAATCTCTCCTGCACCAGATCCTTCTTGCCCTCCATCTCTACTCCCTGCCAAAGATTGTTTGGCGATTTCTATTGTATCTTTCCCAAGATTTTTTACCGGTTTTGGAATCGCATACTTTTCTTTTTTAAGATTTCTGTTTTTCACAAAAACGGCTTTATCTAATGAAATTGAGGGTGGAGGTCCTAACTCAGAATATTTTAATATTCTCACAGAAGTGGCTGCATCTTCTTCATCGCTAAAAATATTTTGAAAGGCTAAAAAGAAAAGGATTATTAAAACATGAATCCCAAGAGAAAAATAAAAACCGATTATAATATTTTTTTTAAAAAATTCATTCATCTAACTACTACTATGTTCCTTCTATTTCCGAATACTTTCTTTTGTTAGAAGAAATTTTGCGAGTACGGGAAAATGATCGCTGTAGCCGCCGAGATAACGCACTCCGCCATAAGTTGGAAATGGAGCTCCTTTATATTTCCCCGAATGAGTAACGATAAATGCCGGCTTATAAATTTCAAATGAATTACAGAGCAAATGGAAAGATTTATTCGTCAATAAATTGCCGGAGATGATGATCTGGTCTATCATATCCCATTCGGACTGATATTTATAGCTTCCTTCACCGTTTATTTTTTTGCTGTATGCTAAGTTGTATAAATTTTTATAAGAAAATTTCGGAAGTTTAATAATTTCCGCACAAGAAATGGGCAGGGCATTTAAGGTTTCCTTAATGCTGACATCTACCGGTTCGTCATTGAAGTCTCCCATCGCAATAATATTCGCCTTCGTGGAATTTGAAAAATATTTATCAATGCTCATTTTTAAAGTATTCGCAGCCGCAATGCGATTTTTTGCAGATGCTTCAGCACCGCCCCGGCGTGAGGGCCAGTGATTAACAAAAATATGTAAAGTATCTTTACTTTTTGAAAGAAGATTTGCATTCAAAATTAAACGCGTTGGATATCTATCAGAAAGAAATACGGTATCAGCGTTCATTGAGAGAAAAGTAAATTTATCTTTTTTGAAAATCAATCCGACATCTATCCCGCGTTTATCAGGCGACTCTGCATAAACTACTTGATAATGCAAATCAGATAAATGCTTCGCGACCATTGCCTCAAGCACATTTTGGTTTTCAACTTCGCAGAAACCGATAATATCGGGTCCATAGTTATAATTCATCGAGCGGATGACCCTCGCCATGTTAAACATCTTTTTTTCATAACGCTCTTGCGTCCATTCTTTTTTTGCTGAAGGAAGAAATTCCGCGTCATCGTTTTCCGGATCATCAACCGCATTGAATAAATTTTCTTGATTATAAAACGCAACCAGAAGTGTATCGTATTTCTGCGCTGACATCTGCTGAGTTAGAAGCAAAGCGGACAAAAAAACGGTTATGCAAAAAGACCATTTCATTTTCATATCTCTATCCTTGTAACCACACCATGAATTTTCCGGTACGGCAGTTTATAAAATTGAACGAAATTCGGAGTTAGTTTCTTAAAGAATGAATAAAGTTTTAACATGAAACTACTTGTAACAATATCTTCTACGCCGTAGAAGATAACTTTTTCATTGATATTGTGTTTTTTTATTATTGAAGTAAGATCAACAACTTCCATGTAGCCAAGTTTTATTGTCAGTCCATGCAGTCCGATCGCTAAATCCTCGACATATCCCGATTCAACACCATACGGATTGTCGGTTCTCATAATAGAAACCAAAATATTTTTATCATAAATAATATTTGAACTGATGATACAATGCGCAACATACGGGGGAATTTCAAAATTGGTTCTTGAGAAGAAAAGCGCCGTTCCGTCAATGTTTTGCCCGCGGTTGTAAATCTGTTCGTAGGCAATTTTAAATGTATCTAATGGTAGCGACCTGAATGAACGATAGATCGTCTTTTGCCCTGCAATCCAAATTAATGTTACCGTAAACGGAACTGCCGCAATAATTAAAGACCAATACCCGCCGTGCTGCAATTTATCTGTGAGTGAAAAGAGAAACAGGAGATCAACTAAAAAAACAACCGCCGCCATGCTCATTTTTAGATACGACTTTTTATGTTTGAATATCCAGACCATTAAAATTGAACTGATGGTCATGGTGATAGTTACAGCAAGCCCGTATGCCGCCGCTAAGTTTGATGATGCTTTAAAAAGAAGGATCATAAACAAAACTGCTACTAACAAACCCCAATTTACCGCGCCGATATAAATTTGAGATTTTATATGTGTTGATGTGTATTTTATTTTCATCAAAGGAAAAATCCGCGTGGTAATTCCCTGATAGACTAATGAAAATACCGCAGAGATCATAGCTTGTGAAGCGATAATTGTTGCAAAAATGGTTAAGATAATAAAAGGAATATAAAGAAACTCCGCCTGCGACTTTACCATTTGAAAAAGAACTAAGTCAGTTGTGTGATTAACTAAAATGTAAGCCCCCTGTCCGAAGTAATTAAAAATGAGAGCGGCAAAAACGAATCCCCATGCTCTTCTTATCGGAAGCGCGCCGAGATGCCCCATATCAGCATAGAGCGCTTCCCCACCGGTGGCGCACAAAATAACTTCGGACAAAACCAGAATCCCCGCAAGTCCGTTGTGGGTTAAAAAACTAATTGCGTAAGTAGGACTTATTGCAAGTAGAATGGAAGGCATGTTTAAAATTGAAATGAATCCTGAAATAAACAACGAGATAAACCAAATAATCATTATAGGTCCAAAGGAACTGGCGACTTTATCTGTTCCCTTATATTGAAATGCGAAAAGAATTATGGTTATTACCATTGTAATGAGAATAACAATATTTCCCGTTATCCATTCAAACCCATGGATTAGCGGGAGCCCTTCAACAGCAGATAAGATACTGATAGCAGGAGTTATAACACCGTCGCCCATTAGTAAAGAAATTCCGAAGTATCCGAGATAAGCGACAATAGTTGCTTTCTTCCCTTTCTTAACAAAGCTCGAGAGTACTTCCTTTAAAACAATTACTCCCCCCTCACCTTTGATACTTAAACTCATTGCAAGCCAGGCGTATTCAATTGTAACAAGAATAATCAATGTCCAGAAAATAAGCGAAAGAATTCCGAACAGATTATCGTGCGATGGTCTTGTAAGAGTAAAAACAATAACGAGCGTATAGATAGGGCTGGTTCCGATGTCCCCGAAAACCAAGCCCATCGCTTTTACGATATCAGAAAACGAAGATATTTTGAATTTCATAATAAACGGTATTACAATTAAGAGTTAATAACCACTACGATTTCTCCAAGACACTGTTTGGGGAAAAAGGCTGCCCGCCCCGCCACAATGAAGGCGGAAAGGCAGGTAAAAAGAAGAAAATGAATAATGAACATCGAACAAGCCTTCCCGGCTTATGCGGGAAATTTCGAATGAAGAGTTTAAATTCGGATGTCTTAACTTCGAAATTCATTATTCCCTGTTCAAGATTCGATATTTAATTATTGTTAAAGTGTCAGCAATAACGATTATCTTAAAACCTACTCCACCTTACTTTCCGGCAGGTGCTTCTTAGGTGTCTTCAACGCTTTCCATAAAAATCGCACCGTAAAAAAAATGATCACACTCCATGCAGAAAGCATCATAATGAGAGCAGAAGTTTTCATCCTAAGCATTCCTTTCCTGGTTAAGCCGTTCCCGTTTCTTTTTTCTCCATGCTAAATGAACAGCAGTACTAATTAAAATAAATGTTGATAAAAGCAAAATTCTTGTCATATCAATAACAAATACATTAGTAATAAGACCATCAATGAACCATCGCGTATCTACGACCCCGATATTAAATATAGTTCCTATAACGCTATCGGGTGCAAATTGCCAGCCTTGTCCGCTGAACAAATTTCCAAATGCCCCTGTCCAATTTCCAGCAACAGGTTTTACCATTGACCCGATAAAAACGGCGAGGAGAAACGACGGGGTAACATATTTAATAATATATTTAAAGAAGTGAGGAATTTTAATATCGGCTCCTCTATTGATTTCTTCCCAAGCATTATCAATGCCAAATACCCAGACAAAAATAATTGATTCACCTAAAGCAAAAAGAACTAAAGAAAATGTTCCCGCCCAATAATCGAATTCGCCAAAAGCTCCTGCTTCATAAAAGAAGACACAAGGAAGTGCTAAAAGAACCGTCATTAATCCAAAAGTAAGCGCGGATTTTTTCCGGGAAAGATTAAATGAATCCTGTAAAAATGCCATCACCGGCTGCCCCATCGCAATTGAACTTGTTACCCCGGCAAAGAATAAAAGTCCAAACCAGGTCATTCCTGCAAATGCGGCTAATAGTGGTCCCCAATGTTGAAAGAGCATCGGCATAGTTCTAAACCCCATTTCAAAACCGACATTCGCTTTAATCCAATCAAGTCCAAGGTAAGCAACAGCAATCGGGATAATAATTGAACCGCCAAGAAGCACTTCAACAAATTCGTTCATCCATCCGGCAGTTGCCGCATTTAAGGCAATATCTTCTTTTTCTTTTAGATAAGCCGCGTAACAATGGATAGAACCCATTCCTACAGAAAGCGTGAAGAAAATTTGTCCTGCTGCAGCTAACCAAACTTTTGGATTGGTGAGAGAATCGAACTGTGGTTCCCAAAGAAAATTCAAGCCAACCATCGAATCATAAATTGCTCCATTGTCTCCGGCTTTTAGTGTTAATGCTCTGATCGCTAAAAATATACCAAAGAGGATAAGGATCGGCATACCGATTTTGCTTGCAATCTCAATCCCTTTACTGATACCGCGTGAGAGAATCCATAAATTTAAAGTAATAGTGATAACGAAGAATAGTACAGCTTCTGAAGGGAAGTTGATAAGACTTCCGTTTCCAAGATCAAGAAAATGTGAAAAGAAGAGAGAAATTTGCTCGGTTGTTTTGCCGCCGAAAACGCCCGTTATTGAATGCCAAACATAGGCAAGTGTCCACGATTCAATGTACGAGTAATATGCCGCAACCGTAAGGTTCGTAAATATTCCGAACACACCAAAATATTTTAGTATTTTGGATTTGCCAAGAGAATCCAACATACCGGGTGTTGAGTGATGCCCATATTTTCCACCATGTCTGCCGATTGCCCATTCAATCCAGAGGAGTGGAATTCCCATTAAGAAAAAAGAAACAAGATAGGGAATGATGAACGCACCGCCGCCGTTTTGCACAGCTTGCGCGGGAAACCGTAAAAAATTTCCCAAGCCGACAGCATTACCGGCAACTGCTAAAATTAATCCGATCCTGCTTCCCCACTCTTCCTTCTTTTTTATTTCTGCCATGCATTCCTCTTTAAGGTTGAATAAAAACTTTCTTAAGTTTGCCAAAAATTAAGAATAAATCGCTTATAAGAAAAATTGTTTCTGATGAGAAAAGTTGTTTGAGTTTCGGTTTTTGTTCTTTTATGTCAGATTCTTGTAATAATCTGATAAAACAAAAAATCTTATAAATACTTTTTGGTAATTCCTAAAATAATTCATAAATTTTGTACGACAAATAAATAAGAAATCAGGAGTTGTTATTTCTGCATTAGTTTTACACAAAGAAACAGAAGCAACAGAGGTAAGGTGTACGTTACAGGTTCCCTTCTCCACTGTTGCAAATGCTATTTCCGTACAGAAAATTCCGCTAAAAGTAAAATTATTAGATCAAGTCAGCATCACCCTTCGCACTAATCATTACAGCAAAAAGACAGAAGAGGCATATCTCTCATGGATAAGGCGGTTTATTCTATTCAACAATAAAAAACACCCGGCAGAAATGGGAGCTGAAGAAATAAAAGCATATATAAACCACCTTGCCGTAAATCAGCATGTATCTTCATCAACACAAAACCAGGCGTTGCAGGCAATACTTTACCTATACAAAAAAGTATTAAAGAAAGATGTTGGTTGGATTGAGGGTTTAAAAGGAATAAAGCGGGTAAAGCATTTACCGGTTGTTTTTTCTAAAAAGGAAACGATAAAAATATTTGAACATTTAAGCGACGTAACCAAATTAATTGTTTCGCTTCTTTATGGCGGCGGGTTACGACTAAACGAAGCCTTAACTTTGCGAATAAAAGATATTGATTTTGATTATCAACAAATTTTAATAAGAGATGGCAAGGGAGAGAAAGACCGACATACTATTTTACCCGTATCTATCATTCCTGAATTAAAAAAGTATTTGAATGAAGTTTATAAGCAGCATAAAACCGATTTATTAAAAAATAAGGGGGAAACAATTCTGCCATACGCTTTAGCAAGAAAGTATCCCAACGCCGGGAAAGAGTTCGGCTGGCAGTATGCTTTCCCTGCTAATAAATTTATAAAAGATAAAGATAGCAGTTTAATATATAGATGGCATATTCATGAAAGCACAATACAAAGAGCGGTAAAAGAAGCAATTAGTAAAGCTGGAATAATTAAACCCGGAAGCCCGCACACATTTCGTCATTCTTTTGCAACACATCTGCTTGAAAATGGTTATGATATTAGAACAATACAAGAATTACTTGGCCACCAATCTGTAAAAACAACAATGATTTACACTCATGTTTTAAATAGAGGATTGGGCGTGAAGAGTCCGTTAGACTAAAAAACGGATGGAATGATATTATGCAGACCCTATTTTTAAATATTGCGTTTATGGGCGGGAAACAAAACAATTGGAATATATATATGCAACTGCACGCATATATGTATTCCCAAACAAATAAATCAGTGCAGGAGAATTAATAGTTAGGCTGTCTATTTAATTATGATTAAAATTAACACTCAATGCAAAAAGATTAATGAGATTATGAAAAGTGTAGGGGACGAATTTGTATATTCTCAAAAGTATAAAGATGATAGAGAATGGTGGATATTATGCAGTTTTATAAAATTGTATAAACGGAATATAAATAATTATCCTAGATATGCTGAGAAACGTAAACCAAATGACCCGGATTTTCTAACCTTTACTGACATAGAAAATGAATTCCATCCTATTGAGATCGTTGAAACAATTACACTTGATAGAAAGCGTGGCAAAGAGTATCAAGATCATAAGCTAAATAAGCAAACAGCCATTGTATCTATCGAACCTGTTGAACAACCGTGGAAATCAATGATTGAAAATATTCATAAAAAGTATTTAAAAAAATATCAGAAGAATTGCTGGTTATTGGTATATCATAATATGTCATATTATGAAATATCGCACTATGGTTATTGGCACAATACCATACTTTATAATTTCCAAGAATGGTATGCATCAAATATTATTGATTATAGTAAATGTCCATATGAAAGTATTTACATGATCAATTCAAGCGCAAAGGCATTAGTGCGCTCATACCCAGATTTAAAAGTTATTATTCCAGAAAAAAGAAGTAACTATACTCAAATAGCAAAGGAATTTTTAAATGAATGAAAATGAGATTATGACTGACAGTGAAATGCACGAATTTGGAATTGAGGTTGTTTGCAACCAAATACAGAAGGATGGATTTACTATTGATTCCGTAAATCCAGATAAAAATATTAATCCTCAAATAGTTGCACGAAAAGACGGACAACTATCTTTTATAGTAGTGCGCACTACTTGTTATCCCCAAAAAGGTACTATTGATTCAGATCTGTTATTTGAACAACTTGTTCATAATGCCGATAAACATAATGCAGTTTTGTATTTTGCCGGTGTTGGTATAGCAAATTCACAAGCCAAAGTCGAAAATGAAATGTCTATTCCTATTAAAGGAGCTGGTTTTTATATCTCTTATGATGGATTGTTAATTATGACTTATTCAAATCGAGTAAAGATTTTAGGCGATATTTAAATGATATTTTATTCCACAGCCTAACAAGTGCCTCAAGCCGAAAGTGTTTTCGCATTTGGCATTAGTGTAGTTTAAATGTTTGTAGTTCCGTTTCAGCTTTGTTGTTCGGCATAGTTTGTAAATGGAAGTTTGTTAAAATAAAAAGTTATTTAATAAAAGCAGCATTGTTGTTCTGGGCTTCGGCTTAGGC
>MNVA01000129.1 GCA_001871325.1 Ignavibacteria bacterium CG1_02_37_35 | reverse complement strand
AGATTATTCAAAAAAATAGTTAGCAAGAACTACAAATGGCAGAAAAGAAAAAATTTCTTTTAAGAATAGACGATAAAATTTATGCCGCCCTGGAAAAATGGGCGGCGGATGATTTGCGAAGCATCAATGCACAGATCGAATTTTTGTTAAAAGATACGCTTGCAAAGGCGGACAGAACAATAGAAAACAAACCGTCCTCAGCTACCCCCATCTCAACGAACGAATAACTCTATTCCTTTCATTATTTATCTTCCAAATATTCACTTCTCATTAATTGGAAAAAGCAACTTGATCGTCTTCTTGATATTGATAAAGTTAAATCAACTTATTCCTTTTTTTCTTACTTTAACAGTAGAATTTTTAATCTCTTTACTGGCATATAACTTGAACTTTTCAAATCAATTTAATATTGAGGTTTTTATGATAAAAGGAACGGTTCTCATTAACTCTGAAACTTGCAAAGGCTGCGAGTTGTGTATTGTTGCCTGTCCGCAAGGAAGTCTTTCCCTCTCTCAAAAAATAAATCTGCGCGGCTACCGGTATGTTGAGCTTTCCCAAGACAATTGCACCGGCTGCACAAACTGCGCTATCGTTTGCCCCGATGCGGCAATAACTGTTTACCGGCAATCAAAACAACAATATAAAAAAGCTGTATAACAATTTTGAAAGAAACCATGCCAACACAAAAATCAGAAATTCGTTTAATGAAGGGGAATGAAGCATTAGCCGAAGCCGCCATCCGCGCCGGTCTTGATGCTTATTTCGGTTACCCGATAACTCCGCAATCGGAAGTGTTAGAATATTTAACCGAACAAATTCCCAAAAGACACGGCTTGGTGTTGCAAGCCGAAAGTGAAGTTGCTTCAATCAATATGGTTTACGGCGCTGCCGGTGCGGGCGCAAGAGTGATGACCTCTTCATCTTCACCGGGAATTAGTTTAATGCAGGAAGGAATTTCTTACATCGCTGCGGCTGAACTTCCCTGCTTAATTGTGAATGTTGTTCGCGGCGGTCCGGGTTTGGGAACGATTCAACCTTCGCAGGGAGATTATTTCCAGGCAACGAAAGGCGGCGGACACGGCGATTACCGTTTAATTGTTCTTGCGCCTGCTTCCGTTCAAGAAATGTGTGATTTTGTTTTTGATGCTTTTAAACTTGCTGAAAAATACCGCACTCCCGCAATGATTTTATCAGACGGCGCTCTCGGACAAATGATGGAGAAAGTTGAATTTCCTGAAGAGGGTTCGCTTCCCCATCAAGTTCCTACCTGGGCTACGACCGGCAAAAAAGGAAGGGAAAGAAATTTTATTACTTCGCTTCATATTGAACCTGAAAAAATGGAAATGATAAATCTCCATCTTCAAGAAAAATATAAAGAGATTGAGAAAAATGAAGTCCGTTATGAAACCTTTAATATTGATGATGCAGAAATAGTTTTGGTCGCTTTCGGATTACCGGCGCGCATCTGCCAAAAAGCGATGGAGCTTGCACGCGATAAAGGGATTAAAGTCGGCTTAGTTCGACCGATTACTTTATTCCCTTTTCCTAAAAAAATTCTTTCAGACATTTCAAAAAAGGTCAACAATTTTCTTGTAATTGAATTGAACGCCGGACAAATGGTTGAAGACGTAATGCTTGCCGCAAACGGCAGATGCCCTGTTCACTTTAAAGGAAGAATGGGCGGAATGATCATTCAGCCGGAAGATATTCTGGAAGAAATTGAAAAAATTGTTGAACAACCAATTATGCAGGAATAGGAGAAATTATGCAGCAAGAAATTTTATTAGACGGAATGGAATGTGTTTATCAAAAACCTGCAACCTTAACCGATGATTATCTTCACTATTGCCCGGGATGCGGACACGCAGTCGCACACAAAATTCTTATGGAAGTGGTTCAAGAGATGGACATTCAAGAAGATATTGTTGGCGTTGCACCTGTGGGTTGTTCGGTCTTCGCTTACAACTATATGAACATTGATATGCAGGAAGCCGCTCACGGAAGAGCCAGCGCAGTGGCTACGGGAATTAAAAGAGTGCTTCCCGAAAAATATGTTTTTTCCTATCAAGGCGATGGAGACTTAGCCGCCATAGGAACGGCTGAAACGATTCATACGGTAAACCGCGGCGAAAACATTTTAATTGTTTTCATCAACAACGGAATTTACGGAATGACCGGCGGGCAAATGGCGCCGACATCTTTGCTCGGTCAAAAAACTTCTACTTCGCCTTATGGCAGAGACGTTGAACATAACGGGTATCCGCTAAAAATAACAGATTTGGTTGCTCAACTTCCCGGCGCATATTATGTTACCAGGCAGGCGGTGCATACGCCGAACACCGTGCGAAAATTTAAGAAAGCTGTAAAGAATGCTTTTGAATATCAGAAATTAAAAAAAGGAACGTGTTTTATTGAAGTAGTTTCTAACTGCCCGAGCGGTTGGAAAATAACTCCCAAAGAGACGATTCAATATCTTGAAGAAAAGATGTTTCCATTTTATCCGCTCGGAGATTTGAAAGTCCCCGGGCAATCTAAAAATTAAATTTCGAGGAAAAAATGTTTACAACTGATGAAATTATTATTGCGGGATTTGGCGGGCAAGGCGTTCTTTCGATGGGAAAAATTCTTGCCTACTCGGCAATTTATGAAAACAAAGAAACAAGCTGGATGCCGTCTTACGGACCGGAAATGCGCGGCGGAACGGCAAATTGTATCACAATCATTTCAGAAAAAAAAATTAGTTCTCCGATCGTTTCAAAATTTGATTCAGCCATCATTCTCAACCAACCTTCACTGGATAAATTTGAAAAACACGTTAAGCCGCACGGAGTTCTTTTTTACGAAGCGTCAACCATCATCAAACCTCCAACGCGTGAAAATGTTTTGGTTTACAAAATTTCTGCTATTGAAGAAGCGAATAAAATGGGGAAGAAACAAATTTCAAACATGATTATGCTCGGCGCTTTTTTAGAAATAAAACCGCTTGTAAAAATAGAAAGCGTTTTAGCGGCGCTTAAAAAAGTTTTGCCCGAACGGCATCATCATTTACTTCCTGTGAACGAACAAGCTTTATTAAGGGGAAAAGAATTGATCGAACTTAATTATCATGTGTCTGTTTAATAAATAAAACAGGGGACCACTATAATGGTTGAACATAATGTAAAATGCGACCACACGTGCCGGGACTCGTGTGTGATGCTTAATGAAGCGCTCAGGAGAGAGACTGCTTCCGTCCGTTTTTACGAAAGCGTTTATGACGATTGCAATGCGCCTGAAGTGAAAAACTTTTTAGGCGACATTGTTGAAGAACGGAGGATGCATATTTTAAAAATAATTCAGAAGCTGAATGAACTGCGAGCTAAATCGCAGGCAATGGATGGAATTGCAAATAGCTTTTCTTGATGAAGAACGATGTACTTTCTTCCGGACTTATTCTTCGTTGAACGGATTCTCCAACTTTTAAAAAGCATCTTGATACGCATGAGTTGGCGTGCTTCTCCAATCATTTAACTTGAGCCTTCCCTTGCTAAACAGGTGAGGTTTGTACAAGGGTCAATACTACTGGAATCAATTTTTTATTTACATTGATTAATCTAACTACTGCGAGCTGGTAGTCTGTGTCATGTATTCAGTAACACCCTGTTCTGTTTAATGCTTTCTTTTTCTCCAGAGGAACTTGTTGATGGAACTACGTTTTTCCCAAAACGACGCTTTGGAAAAAGCTCCCTGACCGTCACATTGCCGGCAGAGGGGCAGGTAAAAAAGGAGAAAATGAATACTGAATATCTAACAAGAAATTTCGAATGATAAACGAAAAAATCATTCCGATAAATTGCGACGATTTTGTCTGCCATTCCCGCTTTAACGGTATTTATTCGTGCAGCACAAACCATTTATGGTTGTGCGGGATTACTTTTTCGATGATCGTTAACCTGGTATCAATTTTTTTGTTTTAATGGATATTTCTCATTCATAAACTTTTCTGTTTGGGTGTGAAGGGAAGAAAAAAAATACCCGAACCCAATTCCCAAAACTGCTCCGCCCAAAATGTCAGACGGATAATGAAGTCCAAGGTACACCCGCGAAATTGCAATAAGAGAAGCAACGGTTATTAAATACCATTTCGCTTTGGGATATATCCACAAAAAGAAGAATGCCACTGCAAAGTTATTTAAAGCGTGATTCGATGGAAAAGAAAATGTTCCGGTACATCCTAACGGAGTTAGTACATCGGGTAAAGCATTGCATGGACGCAGCCGCTGAAATAGTTCTTTTATCACTTTTGCTCCAAGCTGATCGGTTGTGGCTACAAGCAGCAAGACGAATACTGCCGCAATTCTTCCCTTTCTGCCTCCCTTAATTACAAGATAAAGCAGTGCAATGATATAAACGGGAAACCAATATCGTACATTCGTGATGAACGAAAAAAAGCTGTCAAGAATGCCGGTGGAAAGGGTGTGGTTAAAAAAATAAAACATAAAAAGATCAAGTTGATTCAACGCTTCAATCATATTAACTTTTCCTTTGAAAAATTCTTTCTAAGTACTAATTTAGAGCGGTAATAATTTGTTTACTCAAAAGATCCGATTATCGGGTTAAGAAGTTTTTATAATTACCCAATAAAGTTATCCATGGCAAAATCAAATCCCAAATATTCACTTTTAAATTTTCTTACAGACCCAACTGCGTTATTTGATGAGCGTAAGTATGAATACATAAAAAGGGAATCAGAGGAGTATTTGATTATTCCTTTAAAAGTTATCACGCTTCTAATAGCTATCTCCGGCTTATTTGCAATGCTTTTTGAATTGCGGCATTTTTCAGAATATTCCCTCCAGGTTTACGGTACACGGCTTGCGGCAACATTGGTTGCGTTTATTATTCTTGTTATTCTTAATACAAAACACGCATTAAAAAGACCTGTACTGCTCGTTCATATTTTGTTGATTACAATTATTGCTTCGAGCGGGTATATGATTTTTCTTATGCCGTCAACGCTCATTGTCAATACGCAAATTGTCGGGTTGATGATCTTTACTTCAGCCTTATTTCTAAGCTGGGAAGTGAAGAATCAGATAATTGTTTCAATTTATTATAATATCGTTTTTGCCGGTGCGATCTTAATCAACGGGAAAAACATTTACTTTCTTCCTAATCTTCTCGAGTCAATTATCTTTGTCCTTTTTCTGAGTGTGCTTTCCGTTGTGGGGAGCGCAGTAAGTTTCAAACTTCGTTCCGAACTTGCGGAAAAATCTTACAAAATGAATTTATCCGAAAAAAAATTCCGTTCGATTATTAAAAACTCAGCCGAAGGAATATTCCAATCCACTTTTGACGGAAGATTTGTGACCACTAATCCCGCGCTGGCTAGAATTCTTGGATACGAAAATGAATTTGAATTAAGAAAGATAAATATTGCCCAAGATGTTTTCATTAATTCTGAAGACCGGGCAAAACTGATCGAAATATTAAAAGAGCAAAAAGAAGTCCGCAACCTCCGTATTCCTTTAAAAAGAAAAGACGGAAACACCGTTATGGTGCTGCTTAATGACCGCCTGGTTAAAGATGAAGAGGGGAGATTCTTTTTTGAAGGAAATGTGCAGGACATTACCGAGCAAATAAATTTAGAGAGAGAAAGAAAAAAAACTGAAGAGAAGCTTCGTCAGGAGATGTTAAGATCAGGAGAACTCGCAAAAGATGCCGTTCATTCTAGTGAAACCAAAAGTATTTTCCTCGCAAACATGAGTCACGAGATACGCACGCCGATGAATGGAATTATCGGATTTTTAAATTTAATTGAACAAGGCGCATATAAAAGCTCTGCCGAGTTGAATGACTTTGTTACTACGGCGCGACAATCTGCGGAAACACTTCTCGATCTCATAAATGATATTTTGGATTTTTCAAAGATCGAAGCTGGAAAACTTCAACTTGAAGAAGAAGATTTCAACCTGCGGGATCTTATTGAGAGCGCGCTTAAACCGGTTTCTACTAAAGTAAATGAAAAAAAATTAAAAATAATTGTTGACGTTGATCAGGGAACAACCCCTTTATTGATCGGAGACGGAAAGCGTTTAAGACAAGTTTATATTAATCTCCTTTCAAACGCCGTTAAATTCACGGAGAGGGGCCATATTCGCATTACCGTAAACTCAGAGAAAGTAGATAAGGAACGAATTAAAATAGTCTCCGCTATTGAAGATACAGGGCTGGGTATCCCTAAAGATAAAATGGATCTGCTCTTCAAATCTTTTTCTCAAGTTGATGGAACAATGTCAAGAAAATATGGCGGTACGGGGTTGGGTCTGGCTATTTGTAGAGAACTTGTCTCTTTAATGAATGGTTCAATTAAGGTTGACCCTGATTATACGCGGGGAAGCCGCTTTGTCTTTTCCGTAATTTTAAAAAAGCAAAAAAACACCTCGCTCTTTAACGCAATAAAAAGCCAGGTGAAGACAGCGGAAATGGAAGCAACTGCCCGCGGGATAAGTGAGCAGCCGGTTATATCTAAAGAAGATTTGAAGAATGAAAGAGGCAGGTATAAGGTATTATTAGTTGAAGACAATCCCGTTAATCAAAAAGTTGCAGCAAAAATTCTCGCGCAAGCCGGTTTCCAAATTGATGCAGTTAATAACGGAAAAGAAGCTTATGATACGATGCTTGCCGCTGCACAATACGATTTAATTTTAATGGATATCCAAATGCCGATAATGGACGGCTGGACGGCAACTCAGAAAATCAGAGAAATAAAAGGAATTGGGGGAACAATTCCCATTATCGCTATGACCGCTCACGCTCTTATCGGTGATCGAGATAAATGTCTGGCAGCCGGAATGAACGATTATATTTCCAAACCAATTAAAACCGACGAATTTATCGCACTGCTTGACCGGTGGTTAAATGTCGGAAAGGATTATGGAGAAGTTATGAATGAAGAAAATAATTATAAAGAAGAGGAAACAACCCAGATTCTCGATAAAGCCCATTTTTCTTCAATGAGTATGGACGATAAAGAGTTTCAGCAGGATTTGGTTTCAACTTTTCTTACCGATACTACCGAGCGCATTCTAAAACTTGAGGAACATATTCAAACGCGTGATTTTTCAAAACTCGGCGCTGAAGGACATACAATTAAAGGGGCAAGTTATGCTCTTGGAGCAAATTTGTTAGGCGATATAGCGAAGGCTTTGGAGTTTGCCGGCAAGGCGAATGACCTCCAGGAAGCTGTGCAGAATATGCCAAAGTTGAAGCACGCATTTGAACTGACGAAAAAAGCGATGCAAGTGTACTTGTAGTTAAAAAGATCATGATGCGTAACCTGATAAACCTGAAAGCACAAAGAACAATTCGCCGTGGTGAACCAGATAACAAATTATCTTAATATTAGGTGTATGAATGAATGAAAAACATTAATTCATTCTGCCAGGTTTTTTTGCTGCGCAAATATTCTTACCATTTTGAGTACAATATTTTTACTGACTATCTAATTTATTTTCTCCGCCGTATAGCCTGCTTTTTTAAGTAAGCCGATGACCGCTTCCGAAGAGAATTCTTCAGTTTTGATCGAAAGCACTCTCTCCGGATTTTCAAGATCAACTTTCCACTCCTCGATTTGTTTTGCGCCGTTTAGAAAAGGAGTAACCTTGGCAATACAGCCGCCGCATTTGATATTCGTTTTAAATAATAATTCTTTCATTCTTTTTTCCTTTTATGAAAGTTTTAAACTCTTTAACCGTAAACTATTTGAAACTACTGAAACCGAACTCATTGCCATAGAAATACCGGCAATCATAGGATCAATTTGAAAACCGGAGAATGGATAGAATACTCCCGCCGCAACCGGAATCAAAACGATGTTGTAAACAAACGCCCAGAACAAATTTTGCTTGATCGTTTTTACCGTAGCACGAGATAGAGTAATTGCTTTTACAATAGAGAACAAATCTGATTTCATTAGCGTAACCTGCGCAACATCCATGGCGATATCGGTCCCTTTCGCCATAGCGATACTTACATCGGCAACCGATAAAGCTTGGGCATCGTTTATCCCGTCTCCCACCATTCCGACAATATTATTTTCCTTTTGCAATTGCTTAATGAACTCTGCTTTTTGGGGAGGAAGCAGTTCAGATTGGAATGTATCAATCCCCACTTTTTGCGCAACCGCAAATGCCGTTTGATGATTATCGCCGGTGAGCATAAATATTTTAATTCCCATCTTTTTCAAGTGATGGATGGCTTCTTTTGAAGTTTCTCTTACGGTATCGGCAAGAGCGATGAGGCAAAGCGTTTGTCGTTCATCGGCAAAGAAAATAATTGAATTTGCATCAGCTTTTAATTCCGCTGCACGATGGAGCAGATCATCATCAACCATAATCTTTTGTTGAAAAAGAAAAATTTCATTCCCGAGGAAATATTTTGAACCCGCAACGGTTGCAGTTACTCCTTTACCGGTTATCGCTTCAAACGCATCAACTTCAATTTTCTTATTTGTCTCGGTAGTAAAATGTTTAACGATTGCAGATGCCAAAGGATGCTCTGACTTACTCTCAATTGAAGAGAGAATATTTTCAAGAGCATTTTTATTTAACATACTTTTTTTCCAGATCAAATCAACAACCTTCGGGTTTCCTTCGGTGATTGTCCCCGTTTTATCAAGAATAAGCGCGGTCATCTTATGTGCTTTTTCTAAACTTTCTGCATCTTTTATGAGAATTCCGTTTTGCGCACCTTTACCGATTCCAACCATTAGGGCGGTTGGTGTTGCAAGTCCAAGAGCACACGGGCAAGCGATAATAAGCACGGTGATCATTCCGGTTACCCCTTGTATAAAATATTCCGTTCCACCGATGGTGATCCACAAAACGAAAGTCAACACGGCAGCAGCCACAACCGCCGGAACAAATACGGAAGCAATTTTATCAACTAATTTTTGCACCGGCGCTTTACTGCTCTGCGCCTCCTGTACTTGTTGAATGATGTGAGCAAGCAAAGTTTCTTCACCGATTTGCAGGGCTTCGATTTGCAAACTTCCTTTATGATTCATTGTTCCGGCGAAAACTTTATCACTCGATTTCTTCAGCACAGGAAGCGATTCGCCGGTTAACATGCTTTCGTCTAAATAAGATTCACCGCTTAAAACTTTTCCGTCAACTGCAATGCGTTCCCCCGGCTTTACCACAATTATTTCGTGATTCAGAATTTCTTTTATCGAAATATTCACTTCTTTTCCGCCACGAATGACTGTTACCATGCCCGGCTGCAGATCAATCAATTTTTTTATTGCTTCCGCGGAACGGTGTTTTGCTTTTTCTTCAAGAAATTTTCCGAGAAGAATGAAGGAAATAATCACAGCGGCGGATTCAAAATAAAGATGCGGTTCAAAGCCTCGTGAGATGAGAAACTGCGGATAAATTGTATTGAAGAGACTAAAAAGAAAAGCGATTCCCGTGCTTAACGCAACCAATGTATCCATATTGGTTTGCAAATGCTTTCCCTTTTGGTACGCTTGGACAAAAAAATCTTTCCCGAAATAAAAAAGAATCACCCCGGTAAGCGGCATTATAATCCATTTTGTGTTTTCAGTTTGATGAGGAAAAAACATTGCGAGCACAACAACCGGCAGGGTTAAAAGCAAAGAGAAGATGACGTTCGTTTTTGCTTTTGCAAGTTTCAGTTTTCTTTCTTCATCTAATTGCTGCGGTGTTTTGGATTCGTCTACCTGTAAATCATAACCAATGGATTTCACTGCTTCTTTCATTTGCTTCGAAGAACTAAGGTCAGAGTTAAATTCCACCATCACCGAATTATTCGAATAATTTACCGAAGCGGAAAGTATACCGTTCTGCGCTTTTAGAATTGATTCAACGCTCACCGCGCACGCGGAACAAGTCATCCCGATTACCGGAAATATTTTTTTCTCGGTTTTCATTCTTGTTTTGAACTCATAATTTTATTTTAATTTTTCTGTAAGAAAGATATGGGGTGACGGACGAAATCCGTTGTAAAATTTTTTATTTGGTTTGTAAGATTTTTAATGGGGACTGAGTTGGTCGAGTGGTTTTCTAGGTTGAATCTTCAATTTTTTAAAAAGTGTGGGAGTTAACCCGGTAACTTGTTTGAATTGATTGGAAAGATGGGCAACGCTGCTGTAGCCGAGTTTGAACGCCATTTCACTTAACGTAAAATCGTTATAGAACAACCATTCTTTAACGCGTTCAACTCTCTGAAGAATAAAAAACTTTTCAATGGTTATCCCGGTCATCGAAGAAAAAAGAGAAGTGAGATAGTGGTAATCTTTATCAAGTTTTTCAGCAAGGTAATCTGAAAAATTAACATTCATTTCTTCAAGTTTGTTTTGATAGATCAACTCAATGATTGTCGTTTTAATTGTGTCAACAAGTTGAGCTTTTTTATCTTCGATCAATTCAAAACCGTTTTCCTCAAGAATCATTTTAATCGGTTCAAGAGTTTTTTCTTCCGGAAACGAAACCACTGCTTTGCCAAGTTCAACGGAGTGAACCGTGCACCCGAGTTTTTCTAATTCGTCATGCACAACCTTTACGCAACGGTTGCAAACCATGTTCTTAATGTGTAATTCTTTTGTAGTCATTGGTTATTTGTCAATGGTCATTGGTCAGAAATCATTTTTTAATGACCGTTGACCAATGACTACTGATTATTCTCACTCCATTACAAGTACTTCGGCAACTTGCTCCATTGCCCAATCAATTTCTTTTTTTGTAATTACCAAGGGCGGAGCGAACCGGATTACGTTGGTATGGGTTTCTTTGCAAAGTAAACCGCGGTTTTTTAATGCTTCACAAAATCTTCTTGCCCCGCCTGCTTCGGGATGGAGTTCGACGCCAATGAACAATCCCTTACCTCGAATCTCTTTTACATGTTTCGATTCAACTTCGTTAAGTTTTTCTCTAAAATAATTTCCCATCTCGAAGGAATTCTCAATCAGCTTTTCTTCAATGAGGACTTTAATGCTTTCGCGCGCAATTGCTGCGCCGAGCGGATTTCCACCGAATGTTGAACCATGATCTCCTGGATTGAAAACTCCGAGAAGTTTTTTATCTGCTAATACTGCCGACACCGGATAGCATCCGCCTGAAAGCGCCTTACCGACTATTACTACGTCGGGACGAATTTTTTCATATTCAAACGCAAAAAGTTTTCCGCTTCTTCCCAAACCGGATTGAATTTCATCAGCAATAAAGAGGACATTATTCTTTCGGCAAATCTCAAATGCTTTCTGCAAGTATCCATCCGGCGGAACAATAACACCACCTTCACCTTGTATCGGTTCAACTAAAAAAGCAACGGTGTTGGAACAGATCATTTGTTCGAGTAGTTCAGCATCGCCGTAAGGAACAATTTTATATCCAGGTGTGAATGGTCCGAATCCATCTTTGTATTGTTCTTCGGTAGAAAATGAAATGATGGAGATTGTTCTTCCCGAAAAATTATTTGTGCAGCAAATTATTTCGGCTTTATTTTCTTCAACACCTTTAATTTTATAACCCCACTTGCGGGCTGCTTTTAATGCGGTTTCAACGGCTTCGGCGCCGGAATTCATCGGCAGCATCATTTCGTAGCCGGTTAGTTCACACAACTCTTTACAAAGGAAGGGAAGCTGGTCGTTTCTAAATGCGCGTGAAGTAAGCGTAACTTTTTCCAATTGCTCTTTGGCTTTATTTACGATGCGCGGATGACAATGCCCTTGGTTTACCGCCGAATAAGCTGCAAGGCAGTCGAGATATTTATTCCCGTCAACATCCCAAACCCACACGCCTTTAGCTTTTTCGATTACTACGTCCAGAGGGTGATAATTGTGCGCGCCATATTTGTCTTCAATATATATAATTTCTTTAGAGGTCATAAAGTTTCCTTGATTTTTATTTCTTCATTTATAATTTAAGAAATAATCTGCTGAAAGTCAGCAGATGGGAGAAGAAAGTCCCTAATCGGATTGAAGAATTCGCATCTTTCTCCTCTTCCCGGCATCTTCAGACAATGCCTTGTTAATCCTTCTCAGTTTTTTTAATTTATACATGAAGTTAAAAGAAATCCTAAATAAATGAATTTATTAACAGGCTTGCTGCATCAAACCAGCCTGAACAAATTAAAACATAACAACTTTTCGGAATGAGCGATGAATAAATTTTTCCTTTCTCTCTTAATACTGGTTTTAGCGATTCAAAATATTTACGGGTGGGGAGAAAACGGGCATAAGATGATTGTTAAACATGCGATGGAGATCTTACCCGCTGAGATGAAAGATTTCCGTCAATTATCAGATTACCTAATAGCGGAAGCAAGTCAGCCGGATCGAAGGAAAAAATATGTGGCGGATGAATTCCCGAAACACTTTATTGATCTCGATTATTTCAAAGAGTTTAATCAAGCGAGAATGATTGAGGAGAGAGATTCATTAAGTAAAATTTACGGTGATTCGGTTGTAACAACAAACGGTATTTTGCCCTGGATTCTGGAAGAAACCTTCCAAAAATTAGTCTTGGCTATGAAGTCTAAACAGAAAGAAAAAGTTAAAGAGTTGATGCGCGATCTTACACACTATTTTGCCGATGCTCATCAACCGATGCACACTGTTCTCAATTATAACGGGCAATTAAGCGGTCAAACCGATATTCATGGAAGATATGAATCGAAAATGATAAACGATCATTTATCCGAATTGGAAAAAACGTTTTCAAAGAACGTAAATATCAGTAAGATTGATAATCCGCGCGATGAATTTTTCCAGATCATTTACCGTGCAAATGCTCGAAGCGCAATTTTATTCTTTGCCGATTTAGCTGCTGTATCAGAAACTTCCGGCAAATACGACTCATTATATTATACTATTTTATGGTTTAGAACTAAATATGTTACAGAAGAAGCTTTGCAAGAAGCCGCCGAAGACATAGCTGCTGTTTTTTATACTGCCTGGTTAGAAGCCGGCAAACCGAAGTATACTACTTTTAAATAATCTTCATCAAAACTATTGGAGTTTTTGTGCGTAATCATTTTATACTTTTATTGTTCCTTGTTCCGTTTGTTTTACTGGGACAAGATTCTGTTGACGTTACCTTCCGTTATAAAGCAAGCGCAACTGCGCTAAAAGTTTTTTTACCGGGGGAGTTTAACAATTGGGGACCGAACGCAAGCGGCATAATATCTCCTACCGCTCCTTCGGCAATGACGTTGGAAAACAACATTTATTATAAAACTGTCCGGTTGGCTGTTGGCGGAGGAACAACAACCATTAATACACGTAAAGCGTATCAATATAAAATGCACGAGCATTATAATTCAACAGGAACTTCAAATTCGTGGCTTAGCGATCCAATCAATCCACAAAAAAATTCCGCAGATAATAACAATTCGTATATCTTTGTAAACAATCCAATGGTTTTTCAAATTGAACCGACTACGGACAAAGTGATTCGCAACGATCAACCGGCGATTACGGCGATGGTCGCCGCTAAAGTGGGAGACTCAATTAACACAACCGAATCGAAACTTTATCTAAACGATACACTCGTCTGCTCTTTTGGAGATTACTACGACAAAGCAAAACAAATTTTTTCAATCCCCACAATCGCTCTTTTCGGAAGAAGGTTATTTGAGGGACCAAACTGGATAACAATTGCCGCAGTCACAAATTCAGGACCGGCAAGCACAAATGGGATTATGGTAAACTATGTCATTAATCCACCTATTGTAAACGAAAAAGTTCCAGTTGGAATTGTGAACGGAATAAATTACGATTCCGATCCGACAAAGGTTACGCTCTGTCTTTACGCTCCTTATAAGAAATTCGTTTATGTCATCGGAGATTTTAACGACTGGACAGTTCAAGGAAATTATTTTATGAAACGCGATTCCATAGATGCGAACACCGTCCGCTGGTGGATTACGCTTTACGGTTTAGTCCCAGCGAAAGAATATGCGTTTCAATATTTGATTGATGACCATCTTGTAATTGCTGATCCGTTCGCGGATAAAGTTCTTCACCCAGACGACAGCTACATTCCGGCGATCACTTACCCCAATTTAAAAGCCTATCCCACCAATAGAACTTCGGAATACGTTTCCGTTTTTCAAACTGCACAAACTCCGTATCAATGGCAAACCATAAACTATGTTCGCCCGAAAAGTACCGGCCTGGTTGCCTATGAGTTGCTTCTTCGCGATTTTGTTGCCCGCCATGATTATCAAACGTTAACCGATTCGCTCCCTTATTTAAAACGGTTGGGAATTAATGCAATTCAGTTAATGCCGATAATGGAATTTGAAGGAAATGAAAGCTGGGGATACAATCCCGCTTTCTTTTTTGCTCCGGACAAATATTACGGAACAAAAAATGATTTGAAAAAATTAGTTGATAAAGCCCACGAGAACGGAATTGCCATAATTCTTGATATCGCATTGAATCATAACTTCGGGCAATCTCCGCTCGTTCGGCTTTACTGGGATGTATCGCTGAACCGACCGGCAGCAAACAGTCCTTGGTTTAACCAGGCTCCAAAACATGCGTATAATGTAGGCTTGGATTTTAATCACGAAAGCCAGGCTACAAAAGATTTGGTTGATAGAGTTTTAAAATATTGGCAAACAGAATTCAAAGTTGACGGTTTTCGTTTCGATCTGAGTAAAGGATTTACACAAAAACAGACCTGCGATGACAACGGCGGAAACTGTAACGTGGGTGCGTGGGGCGCTTATGATCAATCAAGAATTGATCTGTTAAAGAGAATGGCTGTTGAAGCCCGTAAAACAGACTCAACTACATTTTTAATCCTTGAACACTTCGCCGATAACAGTGAAGAAAAAGTTCTCTCCGATAATGGGTTTATGCTTTGGGGAAATATGAATTTTAATTACAACGAAGCAACAATGGGCTGGATCAGCACTTCCAACTTCAGCGGAGTTTCTTACAAGCAAAGAGGGTGGAATGCCCCAAACCTTGTCGGCTACATGGAAAGTCACGACGAAGAACGGCTGATGTACAAAAACATTATGTACGGTAACGTGAGCGGAACTTACAGTATAAAAGATTTGGCAACAGGTATAAATAGAATGAAACTTGCCGCCGCGTTTTTCTTTACTGTTCCGGGACCAAAAATGGTCTGGCAGTTTGGTGAAAGAGGGTACGACGTTTCAATTAATGATCCAAGCAGACTTGCAAATAAACCGCCGCGTTGGGACTATATGTCCGATGCGCGCAGATTGAATTTGTACAAAGTTTACTCATCGCTTATCAAGCTAAAAGAAAACTCTGAAGCGTTTGAGAGTGGAAATTTTACAATGGATGTTGCCGGTGCAATAAAGAAAATTTCTATTCTTGATCCTTCGATGGATGTTTCAATCGTGGGGAACTTTGATGTTTCCTACCAATCTGTCCCGATGAATTTTTCTAAACCCGGAAGATGGTACCGTTATTTTGAAAACGACAGTCTCGAAGTTTCAGATGTAAATCAAAATGTGGCTTTAGCTCCCGGTGAATTTTTTATTTACACAACCATAAAATTGCCTGACCAGGAGAAGGGAATAACCACCGATGTTGAAGAATTCGAGGATCAAATGGTTTATAGTTTTGCGCTTGAACAGAATTACCCGAATCCGTTCAATCCTACAACAAGTATTCAGTATTCTCTGAACAATAGTCAGTATGTTAGTCTAAAAATTTATGATGTACTCGGAAATGAACTTGCAACTTTAGTAAATGAAGTACAGTCTGCCGGAGCGTACAAAATTGGATTTGATGCCACAACATTTTCTTCCGGAGTTTATTTCTATCAGTTAAGACAGAACAATTCGGTGATTACGAAGAAGATGACACTGGTGAAATAGTCATTAGCCAATGGTTATTTGTCATTGTAACGACCAATGATTACCAACAAGAAAAAGCCCGGACAGTTCTGCCGGGCTTTTCTCCTGTCTTGCGTACCGGGACACCCAAAATCTATTTCGAATAATTGTAATAATTGAGATTGCTCATCATTTTTTTAATTTGAAGTCTTGTGTAACGTGATTGTGAATAGGGGGTAACGATAGTAAGCGCATATATCGTCTTTAAGATGGCGATTGCTTTTTCGGGACTCAACTCTGCGTTTTTATTTTTGAGCTGCCGTTCCGGTTCAGTGTAAACAACACAAGCTGCAAATGCTGTCGTGTGTTTTTTCTTGAACGATTGAATAACAGGAGGTAAGGTGTGCCCCTCGAATTTATTCACTTCAAATATTTCAAACCCCAAGGGGAATCCCGAAGCATTTATTAACTTAGCTTTTCTATACAGTTCTTCAACTTCATTGGCATTAGCAGAGCACACCGATTATTTTAACAATTTTGTATCAACTTGAATGCTTGTTAATAATTTGGGGGCTGATTTTTCCGCTTTTAGATGATTTTCTAAAGATACTCTCTATACTAAAAAGTGCGGCAGTCGTGAGGAACTACCTCATTTTATTTTTGTCTTTTTCAAAACTTGGTTTAATAAATCCAAAATCAGAAAAATGTTTCAATAAAATTCCCGCCCACTTGGCGGGAATTTATATCCCTTTTGAAATAATCGCCCTGTTTACATCATTTCAATTTCGCTTAGTTCAGGCAGAACAATTTTTCTTGTAGAAAGAATAGTTTTCCTGGTCTTTTCTTTTGCCGTTCTCTTTTCAAGCTGCACCGGTTTTCCGTTCTTCGGTCCATGTTCGGGTTGGTTTTCGTATGCAAAGACTTTATTCTCGTAGTTGCGGAGAATAATTTTATCTTCATCGTAATGAAGTATATAATTTGGAATGAGAGGGATCTTTCCGCCGCCGCCGGGTGCATCAATTACAAAGTGAGGAACAGCCAAACCGCTCGTCCATCCGCGAAGTTTTTCAATTATCTCCAATCCTTTTGCAATTGAAGTTCTGAAATGATGCGTTCCTTTTGTCTGATCTGCCATATATATATAGTATGGTCTTACCCTTATCTTCAAAAGTTTCTGCATTAAATCTCTTACCACCATCGGATCGTCATTCACACCTTTCATCAAAACCATCTGGTTGCCGACCGGACATCCGGCGTTTGCAAGCATTTCACACGCTTTGGTGCTTTCCGGTGTAATTTCCCATGGGTGGTTGAAGTGGGTGTTCACATAAATTGGATGATATTTTTTTAGCATTTCAACAAGCTTGGGAGTGATACGCTGCGGAAGTACGCAAGGCATTTTTGTACCGAGACGAATAATTTCAATATGAGAAATTGTTCGCAGGCGTTTTAGAATTTTCTCAAGCATTACATCGGTAAGCATTAACGGATCGCCGCCGGATAAAATAACATCGCGGATCTCGGTGTGTTGTTCCAAATATTTAAAAGCAGCTTCCAATCCTTTCATGGAGATTTTATCCTGGTCGCCGACTTTCCGTTTTCTCGTACAGAAGCGGCAATAAATACCGCATTGGCTTGTTGTTAAAAACAAAGCGCGGTCGGGGTAGCGATGTGTTATATTGGGAACGGGACTCATCGCGTCTTCATTCAACGGATCGTCATCAGCATCAAAATCATTAAGCTCTCTAATATCGGGAACGCATTGGAGCCAAATCGGATCACCGGGCTGGCGGATCAGACTAAGATAATAGGGATTGATGCGCACCTGAAAAAATTCGTTCAAACTCTCAGCAACGGTTCTATCTATACCGAATTTACCTACAAGCTCATCAACAGTGTGTACACTGTCTCGAACCATTTGTTGCCATTGTTCCATTACTTCACCTTACTTATTTATTCAACAAATATTTACCGAAGACAAGCAGTGCGTCTCCGACAGCATAAAAATCATTTATTTTCGCAACAATCGAGAATTCATTTTTGAAATAAAACTTCTGTGTTGCCAGATATAATTCTTTTGACGAAGTTTCTGCTAAAAGCCAACGTGCGTTTCTTCCGCGTACAAAATTTTCGGCATGCTGCACTAATTTTTTCCCGATCCCTTTTCCGGATGATTCGGGATCAACAACAATCCAATAGAGATCATACACGCCGTCGGTCAGCGGGCGTTTGCCGGTGCAGTGATAACCTGAAATTTTTCCATGCTCTTCAGAAACAAAAATATGATAGTCGCTTTGTCCATTGTTCAAGAGAGCTATATCAATCAACTCGAGAGCAACGTCAACTTCTTCAGCATGAAAATTTTTTGTTTTCCGTAAAATTGTTTCTAAAGACGGGCGGTCAGCCTGCTTTAATTTGCGTATCACGTTTTCCTCTGTGTAAAGCTAAATTTATAATTTTGAAAAGCATTTCTTCGTAGTGAAGACCGGATGCTTTTGCCGCACGAGCAAATCCTGAATCGGTAGATATATCGGGATTCGGATTAACTTCGATAACGTAAGGAATGTTATTTTTATCCAAACGAATATCAACGCGTGCATAATCTCTGCACTCCATTGCGTTGAACGTTGTAAGGGCAGCGGTTTCAATATTTTTTCTTAGATATTCAGAAAGTTTTGCCGGGCATTTTGGATTCGTGTGTTTGTAATACAAACTTTCGGAGATCCATTTCCCTTCATACGTTACAATTTTAGGAAGATGATCCGGAAGTCCGCTGAAATCAATCTCTGAGATCGGCAAGGCTCTGTTTCCTAAAACCGCAATATTAAACTCTCTTCCTGCAATATATTCCTCAACAATAACATCCTGGTTATAGGTTGAGGTTAAAAACTTAATTTGCTTTCTTAAATTTTCAAAAGAAGAAACAACCGAGTGTTCGGAAATTCCGATGCTTGCATCTTCTTTTGCTAATTTTGTTATTACAGGAAATTGCAAAGAAAACTTTTTTTGTGAAAGGTGAGTGTGGGAAGTAAAAGTGAGTGAACCGGGAGTTTTAATTCCGTGAGCGCGCAATATTTGTTTGGCAAAAGTTTTGTTCAAACAATTTCCAAGCGCTTGAGGAGAGTTTCCCGTATAGGGAATATCTAAAAGATCAAAAATTCCTGCATGAAAAGCTTCGAAGGTGGCGTTCCCTTCAACTGATTCAACCAAATTAAAAATCGCATCGGGATTCATCGCTGTAATTTTTCTAATTGATTCACCAATGTTTTTGCTAACTGCTAACGTTTCAACGCGGGAAAAATATTTTTTTAAAGAAGCAGCTAACCTATCAAGTTCATTAACAAAACCGCTTTCAGACATATCGCAAACGCCGCAGTCATGTTCTTTCGGCTTGCCGGTATAGACTTGATAAATGCTTACAGGGGCATTGTAGCAGAGCAATATTTTTGCGTCTATGATCATACTAAGTTGTAGCGTTTAGCTGCTGTGAATAAAACTTTGTTCAATAAGGTTGTGTAATCCATTCCGGCTGTTCTTGCAGCTTTTGGATAACAAGAATTATCTTTGGGGTCGGGCAAAATTCCCGGTAACGGATTTATTTCAATAATATTTGGTTCACCGCTTGCATCGAGACGAATATCAATTCTGCTCCAATCTTTGCAGCGTAAAACTTTATATGTAGCTAAACAAACGTTTTTAATTTTTCGTTCAAGTTCTAAAGAAAGTTTTGCCGGACAAGAAAAAACATCAAGCGGATTTTCTTTTGTGTCCAGGATCCACTTCGCTTCGTATGAATAAATAGGTATGAAGTCTTCTGGAAATTCGGAATAGTTAATTTCAACTATCGGCAGCACTTCGGTTTCCCTTCCGTTTCCAAGCATAGCAACCGTAAATTCTCTGCCGGGCAAAAATTCTTCCAGCAAAGCTGATTGATCGTATTCGTTCAAAACTCTTTCAACTTCTATTTCAAGATCAGCGAAGTTTTTTACGAACGATGAAGTGAAAATTCCCTTACTTGATCCTTCGGCGTTCGGTTTAACGATTATTGGAAATTGCAGGGCAAATTCCTTTAGATCGCCAACTTGATCAATCACTAAAAATTTGGGGGTCGGGATGTGGTGGAAAGATAAAATTTCTTTCGTGCGAGCTTTGTCTAAACAAATTGCAAGCGTTGAAGGATCCGAACCGGTGTAAGGAATATTTAACATGTCAAGCATCGCAGGGATTTGTGCTTCTCTGCTTACGCCGAAAAATCCTTCCGCAACATTGAAAACGATATCCGGTTTAGTATCTTTTAATTTTTCAAAAGCATTGTGGTCGGCTTCAATCATTGTTACGGTATGAAATTCGGCAAGCGCATCGCGTACAGCATTAACCGTATCGCGGCTATCCCACTCAGCAAACGTGTCTTGTATTTTTTTTGATGAGTTCCGGAATGAGGTTACTGGGTTTGAAGACAATTCATCGGTGAAAGAGGTGCTTTCAGGTTTTACATTAAATGTTAGTGCAACATTCAGTCGAACATTACGTGATGAAAAAATTTTTGTCTCCTTTAATTATTTTTTTTGTCCAAATATAAGTAGAAATATTTTTATGTCAATATTTTTTACCTATGCAATCAAAAAAAATAAAAAAATATTTCACGCTGAAATAATTTTCATTACCCGACTTTAGCATACTTTAAATTTTCAGAGTAGTGAGCAAGAAGATTTTTTCTGATCACCGCCTGTTTTTCTTGTAAAAGCTGCGGATCACTTGCAACAATTTCAAATGCATCAGTCTTTGCGTGTAAAAGTAAATCGCCATCTTTTAGTATATCTGAATATTTTAATTCCGGGAATCCGCTTTGTTTAATGCCAAAAATATCTCCGGGTCCTCTCAACTTCATATCAACCTCGGCGATTTTAAAACCATCAAGCTGTTTAACCATTGTTTGCAAACGAATCGCCGATTTATATTTTTCTATTAACACGGGAGACAAGTATTCCGGATCTTTCGGAAGCCTTGCAGATGAAGCGGCGAATTCATCTTTTGTGACTAAGATACAATATGCCTGCACCGTACCTCTTCCGACTCTTCCGCGTAATTGATGAAGCTGCGATAAACCGAACCGATGCGCGTCATCAATTAGAATTATATTTGCGCCGGGAATATCAATACCAACTTCAATAACCGTAGTTGAAATCAAAACATCAAATTTCTTCGCGGCAAAAAGAAGCATGGCTTCTTCTTTTTCCTGCCATTTCATTCTGCCGTGTATCAGTCCAACGTTCACTTCTTTGAAGTAGGTCTCTTTTAATTCTTCAAAAAGAGTGGTCGCTGCTTTTAATTCTAATTTTTCCGATTCCTCAACAAGCGGGTAAACGATAAATGTCTGCACACCTTCTTTAGTTTTATCAACAATAAATTTGTAAATGTCAGGTAGTTTACTTTCTCCGCGGAGGTACGTTTTTATTGGAACTCTGTTCTCCGGCATTTCATCAATAGTGGAGACATCGAGATCACCGTAAATGGTCATTGAGAGGGTTCGAGGAATTGGTGTAGCGGACATCAAAATTATTTCGGGCACGGTTCCCTTTGAGGCAAACCTTGCACGCTGTGCAACACCAAAACGGTGCTGCTCGTCTATGATAACAAGTCCCAACTTTTTAAAATGAACTTCTTCCTCGAACAGCGCATGTGTTCCGATTATTATGTCGGCTTCTTGCAGAGCTATTTCTTCAAGATTTTTGTTGCGCAAACTTTTCTTTTGTCCTCCGATGATCAACGTCGGCTTAATTTCATATTGCGGGAAAAGGGAGTGAAAATGCTGGAACAGTTTGGAAATATTTTTTGCATGCTGATCGGCTAAAATTTCAGTCGGAACCATTACCGCTGCTTGATACCCGTTATCAACTGCAGCCAGCATTGCGATGAGCGCGACAATTGTTTTTCCGCTTCCGACATCGCCTTGCAGTAACCGGTTCATCGGTTTTTCGTTTTTCATATCGAAGAAAATTTCCTTCAGAACTTTTTTTTGCGCCGAAGTTAATTCAAACGAAAGCGATTTGATGAAATCTTTTACAAGATTTGTTTTTAGCGGGAGTGAAAGTCCTTTTAATTTTTCTTTATAATTGTTTCTTCTAAGTGCAACCAGTGTTTCAATATAAAAAAGTTCTTCATAGGTGAATCTTTTCTTTGCTTCGTTTAGCTGTTCATCGCTTTCAGGAAAATGCATTTGACGTAAAGCATCTTGTAAATCTTGCAGATGATGCTTCGCTCTAAGTTGCTGCGGAAGTGTTTCTTCCACCAAAGAAAGATGTTCTTCAATTGCGAACGAAATAATTTTACGGAAGCTGAGATCACCGATGTTTTTTTCTTTTAACTCTTTCGGGATGCGGTAGAAAGGAATAATTTTCCCGGTGTTATAAAAAAATTGCGATTCGTCTTCGCTTATTCTGTCAAAATCGGGATGAACAAATTGCAGTTCGCCATAACGGGAAATGGTCGGCTTTGCAGAGATTGCAAATATTTCTCCGCTATTAAATTTATCCTGAAAATATTTTGCCCCTTGAAACCAGACACACCCGAAATATCCATCTTCATCACGCAGTTTCACATTTAAAATTGTTTTCCCCTTAAAATTACGCGACTCTTTATCAACCACTTTTCCAATCACGGTTATTTCACCGTCGTACCCGTCTTCAACAACTTTGTAAGCTTTGTTCGACGTTAGCAAATTTCTTCTATCTAAATAGCGGGTCGGAAAATAGAATAACAAATCTTTTATTGTACGAATTCCAATTTTGGCAAACGTCTCCGCTCGTTTTGGTCCAACAGTTTTGATGTACTGGATTGACTGATCTAATTGATTGTTGCTCTGTGTGCTCATCTGTTAATTAGGCTCGCTTCTAACTTTCTCTATTTCTCATGACAAATTAATAGGAAAAATAATATTTTAGTAGTAGGAAAGTAGAAATCTTTCACACTTTTTAACAATAGAAGATTTATATGCGTTGGGAAAAACTTCTTTCATCGAAAATACTTGGCTATGATAAAAACGGACTAAGGAGGAACCCTTCTTATGATGGGCGAAGCGCGTTTCAAAAAGATTTTGACCGCGTAGTTTTTTCTTCCGCTTTTAGAAGACTGCAGGATAAAACGCAAGTCTTCCCTTTGCCGGAAAGCGATTTTGTTCACACAAGATTAACCCACAGCTTAGAAGTCTCATGTGTCGGGCGTTCTCTCGGCAATCTTGTCGGTGAAAAAATTATCGAAAGACATCTGCGGCTAAAAAAGAATTTTACAAAATTTCATTTTGGTGAAATTGTTGCAGCCGCCTGTTTAGCGCACGATATCGGCAATCCACCTTTCGGACATTCGGGCGAAGACGCCATTTCCGATTATTTCAATACCGGGAACGGAAAATTTCTCAAAGAAAAAATAAACGATGCTAAAAAGTGGAACGACTTAATTAAGTTTGAGGGAAATGCGCAGGGCTTTAGAATTATTTCACAACTCCAAAATCCGGATATTCAAGGAGGACTTCGACTGACCAATGCAACGCTTGCTACGTTTACAAAATATCCTAAGGAATCTTTTTTTGAAGATGACGCACTTTTAACAGCTTCGGCAAATAAACTGCCAAAGATTTATAAAAAGTTTGGATTCTTTCAATCAGAAAAAAATATTTTCCAAACGATTGCCGGTGAAGTTGGACTGATAAAAAAGACGAAGGACAAGAATGCGTTTTTCTGGTGCCGGCATCCGCTGGCGTTTTTAGTTGAAGCCGCAGATGATATTTGCTACAGCATTATGGATCTTGAAGATGGGTCGCACCTTGGCTTGGTTTCCTTTAAAGAAACCGAAGCGCTCCTGCTTCCGTTGATCGGTAAAACAAAATTAAAACTCTATAACTCACGTGATGAAAAAGAAAAGATAGGTTACTTACGTGCAAAAGCAATTGCTTTACTTGTCGAGCAATTGGCGGATGCTTTCCTTGAACATGAAGAAAAAATTCTTTTCGGTGATTTTGAGAACGATCTCATTAGCGTTATTTCTTCCCGAAAGCCGCTTGAAAAAATTAAAAAAGTCTCGGTAGAAAAAATTTATTCGTATAAAACCGTGATTGAGCGTGAAGCCGTTGGATACGAAGTGCTCGGGGGATTGCTTGATATTTTTGTTTCGGCGCTGCTCGATTCAGCAAACCCCCATCTTTCACACCGGACAAAAACCATCATCAAACTTTTTCCTCAGCAATTCGCACTTGCCAAAAATTCTGAAGAAGATTTCTATTCCAAACTTTTACAAATAACAGATTTTATTTCCGGGATGACGGACAGCTTTGCCGTTTCTCTTTACAGAAAATTAAAAGGAATTTCTCTGCCACGATAAAACAGACCAAACCGAAAGGAAAAATAGTTTATGAAACGTTTACTTTATTTTGCCCTCTTTATACTAATATTAGTGAGCACCACCATGACTCCGCAAACTTTAAACCTTCTGCCTGTTCCCGAAAAAATTACTCTTGGTGAAGGAAACTTTGTTTTAACTCATTCATTCGACATCTCGATTAAAGGAAATCCGGACAAGAGAATTTATCCGTACGCAACGCGTGTACTTCGGCGTCTTTCCGGACGAACCGGTTTATTTTTTCCGCAGGACTTTCTAACAGAAAAATCAATCGAAGATACAGCCGATTGTATTATTTCGGTTGAGCAACCAGGAAAAGTTTTGTTGAATGAAGACGAATCTTATTCTCTCCAAGTTTTTAGCAATAAAATACTTCTCAAATCAAAAACTGATCTTGGTGCAATGCGCGGAATGGAAACGTTGCTCCAGCTTTTACAAAATGATGACAGTGCCTATTTTCTTCCGGTTGTTTCAATTGATGACAAACCTCGTTTCCCCTGGCGCGGATTGATGATTGACGCTTGCCGTCATTTTATGCCGGTTGAAGTAATCAAAAGAAACCTTGACGCGATGGCTGCCGTTAAGTTAAATGTTTTTCATTGGCACTTGAGCGAAGATCAAGGTTTCCGTGTTGAGTGCAAAACTTTTCCAAAACTTCATCAACTTGGTTCCGACGGAATGTTTTACACCCACGCGCAGATAAAAGAAATTCTTGCTTATGCGGAAGACCGCGGCATTCGTGTTATACCTGAGTTTGATATTCCGGGACATTCAACTTCTTGGTTTGTCGGTTATCCCGAATTAGCGAGCGCTCCCGGTCCTTATACTATAGAAAGAAGATGGGGCGTTTTTGATCCAACGTTCAATCCAACTATAGAAGAGACATATAAATTCTTCGATGCTTTCTTTAAAGAAATGTGTGAACTTTTTCCCGACGAATATATGCACATCGGCGGAGATGAAAATAACGGGAAACAGTGGAACCAAAATGAAAAGATTCAAGCGTTCATGAAAGAGAACGGAATTAAAAGCAATCACGATTTGCAAACACTTTTCAATAAAAGAATTTCAGCAATTCTAACTAAGTACGGTAAAAAGATGATCGGATGGGATGAAATTCTTCAACCGGAGCTGCCGAAAAATATTGTTATTCAATCATGGCGGGGAACGGAAGCTCTTGCGAAAGCCGCGCAACAGGGTTATATGGGAATTCTTTCCAACGGATATTATATTGATCTTATTCAGCCAACAGATTATCACTATTTGAACGATCCGGTTCCGGCTGATTCAAAATTAAGCGATGATGAAAAGAAATTTGTGCTTGGCGGCGAAGCAACTATGTGGGCAGAATTTGTTGTTCCCGAAAATGTTGATTCACGCATTTGG